>JAEXQJ010000189.1 GCA_023438785.1 Pseudomonadota bacterium | reverse complement strand
CCCCCGCCCCCGGCCCCCGCCCCCCCCCCCCCCCCCCCCCCCGCAGGTCGCTTCGTCACTTGCGCGAATCGTAGCAAAGGCCGGCCACGGGCTCAATCTGACGTGGGAGCACCCGTCCCGGCGCCCCGCTGACCCCAGCGTGCCTCGAAGGCCTCCACCAGGCTGGCCAGGTACTCAGTCCCCAGGTCCCTCACGCCGGCCTCGACCGCGCTCGCCGCCCGGTCCAGCCAGGCCTGTTCTTCGTCGTCGGGCTCGCCGTTCGGCTCCGTCGGTGGGGCAGCCTCGGGGTGGCCGCCGGTGCGCGTCCAGCGCTCCGCGTAACCGGCCATCTGGCGTGAGAGCCAGCGCGGGGCCTCGAGCACGGATCGGCCCAGAACCTGGGCGCCGTCGCGAAAGGCCGCCACCAGACGGGCTCGCGAGGTCTGGGTCACCGTCTGGTGGATGAGTGAGCGAATCTCGTCGGCCTGGGCCCGCGAAATGGCGCCGCCCACGTGTAGCCTGGCGCAGTAGTGGTCGAAGAGCAGCCCGACCTGGAACGTTCTGGCCATCTCCTCGGCCCCGCGCCCCGCGGCCAAGAGGGCGAAGAACTTCCGCCAGGCCAGCTTGAGCGCCACCAGCGTGGCCGCGCTCAGCGTGATGTTGCGCAAGGTAGAGCCGCCCGCACCCTGGGCCAACACATCCGCCGCGGAGGCGGACAGATCGACCCCCCGTCGCGCCGCCAGCTTCATGTACAAGCCAGCGCGCACGCGGCCCGCCACCACGTCGTCGAGGACCGGCAAAGGGATGAAGCCGCCTAGGGCGGTCGACAGCAGGGCGCGACGGATGATCAGCCCGCGGTTCGCACCGAGGTGTGCCAACCGCGCCGGATCCGAAGACGACACGAACTCGGCCCGCACCTCGACAGGATCTCTCTTCTCCGTCACGGCTCCCCCTTCGGCGCCCCGAGTCCGCCCAGCAGGGCACGCTCGTCGAGTGTGGTGCGCTGGCGGGAGGGCAGGATCCCCGCGTCGGGCATGGCGACGGGTGCGCTGGCCCCCGTCTCCAGCAGACGGCCGTCGACCACGATCTCGCCCTGGATCGGCATGTGTTCCCGTTTGGCCGTGAACCGCGCCCGAAGGGCAAAAGACTGCAAGGCGCGCGTGCCCGCGTGGAGCTCAGCGTGGCCCTCCAGCGACTGCACCTGGACCGAGTCGCGCCAGCGTCGGCCGGGCGTCGCCGCAGGAGTCCCGGCCAGGGGTGCGCTGCGTAGGCTCAGCCGCAGCCCACCACCATCACGTTCGACGTTGGTGTACAGGCGCACCGTATCCCAGGCCGCCCACGGCGCGCCCAAGGCTTCCTTGAGATACCGCGTGGCCTCGGGCTCCTGGGCCGGACGGCGCACCAGCCTGCCGCCGGATATGGCAAGCGCAAGCTCGCCGCCTACGCGCACCACCTCGCGTCCATTCGCCTGGTCGTTGCTCTCCACGAGCCGGAAGTTGCCCGCCTTGTCCATCCACAAATCGGTGGTCGTGGTGATGGCCTCGGGGCTCCCCGCGTCCGCACCGACTGGACTAATGCGGAACGTAGCCGTGGCGTGCCAGTGTCCACCCGCCAGTTTGCGCATGCCCGCCACCGCGGCCTCGGGACGCAACGCGCCCTCCAGTTCCTGCCCCGCCCCGACGTCCGCGGCCTGTCGCGACGAACGCGAGCAGGACACCAAGGCCAGCACCAGGGCCAAACCAGCCCGTGGCCCAGGCAGTCGTTGCCATATGGATTGATTCTTCAAGCGCCAAGAATCTAGCACCAGCGACCAAAGCCTGCAGGCCGCGGTCAGCCCGCGCGCCGGCGGAACTCGCCACCGTGAGGAATGCGGGCTAGCCTCCCGCTGTGGACGTCATCCCCGATCTCGCCAGCCCCGCGATGCGCCTGGCCGCGATCCTGTGCGCAGCCGGCTTCGGGGCCCTGTGGGGCAGCTTCCTCAACGTGTGCATCGCCCGCGTGCCGCTCGGCCAATCCGTGGTGCGGCCCGGTTCGCACTGCTTCTCGTGCGGTCGGCCCGTGCGGCCCTACGACAACATCCCCATCCTGTCGTATTTCCTGCTGCGCGGGCGGTGTCGCGATTGCGGTACGCGTTTTTCCCCCCGCTACGCGGCCGTAGAGGCGCTCATGGCCGGCCTCTCGGCCCTGCTCCTCTCGGTCTTCGTTCTCGATGCGCCCGGCCTGCCGCCCGGGCTGCGCGCTGCTCGTTACGCGACGTTCTTCGCCTTCAGCGCGGTCCTGATCGTGTTGACCTTCATCGACCTGGACACCAAGCGTCTGCCCGACGTGATCACCCTGCCCTCGGTGCTGGTGTTCTACGTGGCGGGTTTTGCCGTGGCCGGGCCCGATTGGTCCGAACGCCTCATCGGCGCCGCGGGCGGGTACCTGGCCGTGCGCCTGGTGGCCGACGTCTACTACTACTCGACGGGCCGCGAGGGGCTCGGCCTCGGGGATGGCAAGTTGCTCGCCTTCATGGGGGCGCTGCTGGGCTGGAAGGCCCTGCCCCCCATCATGTTCTGCGCGTCCTTTTTGGGTGTCTTGGTAGCCGTGCCCATCCTGCTGCTCCGTCGGCGCCAAGGCGGCCGCGCCCCGGTCGACGCGGCACCGGCCGACTCGGCCCCGTCAGCTCAGACTGAGCCGCCTGGTGCCCAGCCCGTCTCCATCCGCAAGGCGGAGGTGCCCTTCGGGCCGTTCCTGGCGCTCAGTGCCCTGGGCTACCT
>JAEXQJ010000314.1 GCA_023438785.1 Pseudomonadota bacterium | reverse complement strand
CCTCAAAGGCGGGACCGTGCGCGGTTTCGTCCTCGATGCCCAGCGCCTCCTCGACGAATTGGTGGGCCATTTCGTGCTTGAGCACCTCGCGCACCACGCCCCAGGGTTGCTCGCGAATCAGCTCGCGCGACAGCGACAGGGTCCGCGTTCTCCCGTTCCAGGTTCCGAGCTTGCCAGTCCAATCCTGCAGCTCCAGGACGGGCAGGCGCAGGCGGCTGCGAAAATGATTGCCGTTGATCTCGTGCCAGGTCTGGCGAACCTCGTGCAAGATGGCGCTCTCGAAGGCTTCGATCACGGGCCCAGCTCCTTGGCTATGCGGGCGGCCAAGCGGCTCGATCGGCTGACCAACTCGGGCAGGCCCGCGTTGTGATAGGCGTTGCCGTGCAAGTACAAGCCTGCCCAGCGTCGCTCGCCCGCTGCCAGGGCGGCGAGGCGTTCGCCATGCCCCAGCGTGTACTGCGGCAGGGCACGCTCATGGCGAGCCAGCGAAGTGAACGACGGGCTGGCCTGCAGGCCGAGGAGACCGGACAGCTCACGGTGAGCCAAGGCGGCCAACTCGGCATCGGCCATGTGCATGCCCTCGGGATGGCGTGCGCCGCAGGTTCGGACCGTAAACAGCACGTGCCCGGCAGGGGCGTGGGTCGGGAAGATCTCGGATATGAAGATGGCGCCCAGGATTCGCAGAGGCTCGTCGCCGGGCACGAAGAAGCCGTAGGCCTGCGCCGGGCGAGGCCATGCGGAGGCCGGGTAGCCCAGGTGCACGAGCGTGACGGGCACATACGGAATGCGGGCCAGCAGCTCGGACAGGCCGGGGTCCAGGGCCGAGACCACCCCCGCCGCCGCATACGCGGGCACGGCCAGGACCACCGCATCGGCGTCCAGTTCGGCCGACGCGCCGGCCTCCTCCACGGTGAGACAAAAGCCCTGCCCTGCCCTCGCCACGGCGGTCAGTCGGGCTCGCAGGCGCAGCCGCTCGCCCAGGGATTGCGCCAGGGCGTCGGTGAGCGCGGCCAGCCCACCGGCAAAAGACGACAACACGGGGACCTCGCCTCCCGCGGCCCGGGTGGCGCGAGCCTTCCTGTGCTCGGCACGCAGGCCCAGTGTCAAGCTGCGGTGCTCGCGCTCCAGCCCGGCCACGTAAGGAAAAGCAGCGGGCAGGCTGATCTGTTCGGGATCCCCGGCGTACAACCCCGAGACCAGAGGCTGCAGGAGACGTGCGCCAGCCAGTCGACCCAACCGCCGCTCCCCAAAGTGGGCCACCGACTCTTCGGCTCCGTGCGCCGCGGGACCGCGCGGCAAGAACAGCTCGGCCAGGAGGCGCAGCTTGGCGCGCGCGGGCAGCAGCCGCGAACGCACGAGCGCCGAGGCGTCGAGGGGCGCGTCGTGCAGCTCCCGGTTGGCGACCACCAGCCGCCGCTCCGCCGCCTGCGTGGCCGGGACCACGCTGACGCCCAGGGCACGGGCCAGCGTCGACACGGCACCCTCGCGGTCGAGGTAGCTAGCCGGTCCCCGCTCGCACAGGAAACCCTCGCGGAGCTCACTGTCGATCTTGCCACCAGCCCGCGGCTCGCATTCCAGAACCGAGACAGAGATCCCCGCCCTCTGCAGCTCGAATGCGAGCGAGAGGCCGGAAATGCCGGCGCCAGCGATGACCACGCGCTTTGCGGCCACAGCGAGCCCATAGCAGTGACAGCGACTCCTTCGCAACCCCGCGGCGCGGCGCTTTTGGGGTGCCGAAGGTTCGCATCGGACGCGAAGACGCGCATCCGCGTCGCATCCCGCCGCTACTCGACGCCGCGCCTTCTCCCAGCTCGCGCCTCGCGCTGCTCGCAGCTCCTCGCTCGGTCTTCAGCCCGTTCGGAGATCTAGCGACAGGAGTCCGAACCGGCGCAGCAGACGAGGCCCGCTTTGACGCTATTCACCATCGAGCCGGTCAGCAGGCTGCAGTAGAAGCCGTAGACATCGATCCTGGTGTCCGATCCCGAGTCGAATTCCCAGCCGTTCACGCGCTTGGGATCCCGCGGCACGGGGTCATCGTCGAACGTCACGACCACCTGAGCCTTGTTGGCCGGCTCGAACTTGAGGGCCAGCTGACACTGGTGCGAGGATACGTCATCGAACACCGTCTTGAGCAGCTGCTTCAGCGTGTCCGTATCGCTCGCGAACGCCGGCTTCTTGGTCGTGCTCCACCGGCCCTTGTTGGCGATGCGGGCCAGGCAGTCCGTGTGATCCGAGCCCTCGCCCAGGCCTATGACGATGGTCTTGATTCCCAAGACAGCCATACGAGAGGTCTCATCGCCGGCTTCTTCGCAGCCCGATTGCTCACCGTCACACACCGGGTCGCGATCGCTCAGGAGCAGCACGAATCGCGAGGCGCTCGAGGCCTCGGCCTCGTAGTACTTGCGACAGGCCAGCAGCGCGTCGAAGGAGGGCGACTGTTCGCTCTCCACTCGGCAGAAGCCGCTCACGTCGCACGCCAGTTCCCTCTGGATCGCGGCGGCCGTGCGGGAGATGGGCTTGACCCGCAGGTCCATGTCGGCGCAACAGGTCCCATCCGTGCAGCTACGGGCGGGGAAGGGCTCGTAGCCGAACTGGATGGCGCCCTCGTAGGCCGGCAGCAGATCGGTCAGCGCCTTCTGGACGATCTGAAGCAGAGAGCCCCCGGATACGCTCCCGACGGACACATCCAAGGCAATGATCAGCTTGGGGATATCGCGACTGACGGGCAGGCTGCGGAACTGCCATTCCCAGCAGCCGTCATCGTCGACCGCGGGACGCCTGTCCGCACCCGTGTCCGAAGGCGCGTCGGAGCCGGCATCCGGGAGGTCCGGCATGGAGGGGCTGCCAGGCAAACGCACGCGTTCCGTGCAGCCGATGGCCAGGAGCATCCCTGCCATCACCGCGGCCCCGGGCATGCCTGAGCACGCCGCTGGCCGTGTCATCGCCCGCCGGCCCCTCGCAGACGACGAGCGATGCGTTCCACGTCGTCACGCCGCTCGCTGCTCGGATGCCGAGCCAAAAAAGCCTCAGCCTCGACGAGTGCCGCCGCATGATCGCCCATGCTGGCCAGGGTCTCGACGAGCGACAGGTCAGCCTCGGCACGCAAGAGCCCGCGCGGGAAACGGGTCCGGTAGCGACTCCACGCCAGAACCGCCTCGCGCGGCCGATGCAGGTTGTCGCGCAAGACACGCCCCAACTCATACGCGGCATTCTCCGCCGTGGCACCGTTGCCATGCGACAGCCTCCTGAGTATTGCGACCGCCTGGGCGGGCTGGCCCGCGGCCAACGCTTGCTGGGCCTCGCGCAACTCGGACGCAACGACCGGGTTGGGCCGCGCGGGTGAGGGTTTGGGCGCCGCGGCCGCCGGAGGCACGGCCTCGTTCAGCGGGCCTGCCCAAGAATCGCCGGCCACCAAACGAACGGCCCGCATCCCGCGCCAGACCTCGACCACGCCCTCCTCGACGTCGACGCCCACCCTGCCCTCCGTGACCCGCACGGAGAACTTGGTTCCAATCACCGAAATCAGGTAGGGCCCGGCGGCCACCGCGAAGTGCTTACCCGCGGGCTGGTGCGCAACCTGGAACCGGGCCAGACCGCGATCCACCGAGGGCCGATGGTCCGCGTCCCAGCCCAGCACGGCATTGGGCTCCAACTCGACCTCGGCACCCTGGCCCAGGTCCACGCGCGGCGTGGTCGGCGCCGGCTCGGGCCGCGTGGTCGGCGGCGTGGTGGCCACGGGCAGAGCAGGCGCGGCCACGTGAGACGCGGGCCGCAGAGCTGGCAGCAGTACGAAGGCGGCCAGCGCACCACAGGTCACCAGGGCTCCGCTCAGCGCAGGAACCAGCCAACCGCGACGAGGCCCGCGAACCTTCTGGCTCAGGGGCAGGCTCTCGATCTCCGACCAGACCCGCCGTCGCGCCATCTCGTCGCCGACCTGGTTGGCCGCCATCTCCAAGGCCGAACGAAGAAATCGCTCCGCCTCGTCGCGTGGCTCGGCAAGCCACTTCACCGGGACACCTTCCTAGCCATCTTGGTCAGCTCAGCGCGCGCGTGATGAAGGCGCGACCAAACTGTGTTCTCGGGGCTACCCACGACTTTGGCGATCTCATCGACGTGTAGTCCCTCGATCTCAAACAGAACCAACACCGCCCGCTTCTTCGGGGACAGCTTGCTCAACATCCGTTCGAGCAGTCTGAGGTCGGAGGTCCTCTCGACCGGATCGGGCTCGCGCTCGGGTTCAGGCTCGGGAGGGGACTGCAACGAAAGCAAGGCGCGCAGCCGCCGACGACGTCCCAAACGCGAGGCGTGTCGGGCCGCGATCCGATAGATCCAGGTGGAGAGCAAAGCATCGCCGCGAAACTGGGCCAATCCCCGATAAACGGCCACAAAGACCTCTTGAGCGGCGTCTTCGCGCTCGTCGGCGGGAACCCCCAACGCGCCGATGAAGCGGAATACCGGCTGCGCGTAACGGTCGTAGAGCGCCCGCCAAGCGGCCAAGTCCCCCTCGCGGCAGCGGGCAACCAGAACCCTATCCGACAAGGACGCCAAGCCGTTGCCGGAAGACTTCTGATTGAGCGCGGGAAGCACGGGGATTGGTCCTGAGTTGTCGGACTTCATCTGCTTAGGGGCTCCAGCCAGGTCGGATCATCACCGAAACGACATGCCCAGGGCAATCCGGACGTTTCCGAAGAAGGCGGGCGTGGACAGCACCGTGCCCTCGTCGGGCCCCGGCCCCACATAGTCGAAACGGACCGCCGCCGCCGCCGCCTCGCCCACCAGCCTGAAAAAGCCGTGTCGTCCCGCTTGGATTTGCACGCCCCCCTGAACACCGCCCGCGGAGGCCATCCCCCAACTCGCGCGAGCCTGAGCCTCATCCGCCGCTGCGCGCATATTGAGGACGTCGGCCAGAAACACGGGCCCGACCTGCAGTTCCGCCCGACCCAGTTTGCGTCGCCAGACCAGGGACAAGCTGGCCGGAAAGCGCCACAGCGTCCCGTGACCGCCCTGCCAGCGACAGGACGCCCACCCCGCTACACCACCCGAGATCAGGAGCTCGAAGGGCTGGCCCGCGGCGACGAAAGTCCGCCCGAGAACAAGCTGCCCATCCACGTCGGCCAGGCCAGGGACCTGCGCGGAGCTCCGGAATGAGCTCATGACGCCAAGATCCCAAGTCCGCCCGAGATCCCGCGGCTCTGGACGAGGTGGCTCCACGGGTGGTACGGGCGGTGAGACCTGGGGCTGAGCCGGTGGCGCGGGCGCCTGTACAGGCGTCGGGGCAGGCGCGGCCACGGACGGAACCTCGATTTCTTCCAGGTATCTCTGGACGATGATGGCGATGGTGTCTGCCAAGGCCGCGCAGACCCGGGGACGAGCGTCGCCCGGCTTGGCCAGCGAACGGAAGAGCTTGAGCCGCCCCTCTTCGTCTACCAGAGAGAAGCTGGGCTCCATGGGCGTGCCGGGCGGCGGCAGGACGAGTGTCAGAACCGACGCCACGCCTTCACCACCGGCGTGAGTGACGCGCTCGAGCGCGGCCGCCACCTGCCGTGCCGACGGACAGCCATCGTCGGGGCCGGGGGCCACCACGACCGAAGCCGCATGCAGGGTCAAGAGGGGCAGAAGCGCGATCACCGCTGCCTCCATTCTACTCTCGAATGCGCGGTTTCATGCGCGCGGCGGCGGCAGCCGCAGAGGGGCCGCAGACACCGCCGCGGCCCCGAGACCTTCCCTACCTGCAGTAGCCGAACTGCGAGCAGCCAAGCCCGTCCTTGCAGGGCCGGTCGCTGTCACAACAGGGCTGGTTCGCACCGCCACACACCATGCAGGTTCCCGTGGTGCTCATGAAGCCCAGCACGCAGGTGGTGTTCTCATCGGTGCAGGTGTTGCCCGAGCAGCAGATCTGCGATGAGCTGCCGCAGGCCTGACACACGCCGCCCGAGCACACGGCACCCGCAGCGCACGTGCTGTCCGAACAGCAGATCTTGCCCACCTCGCCGCACGCCTTACAGGTGCGGTTGCTGCAAATCGTCCCCGAGGCGAGGCAGGTGTTCCCTGAGCAGCAGAGGTCGTCGATTCCACCGCACGACCGGCAGTAGTTGCTCGAGCAAACCAGGGCGCCCGCCGTGCACGTGCTGTACGCACAACACGCGTCCCCCTCGCCGCCACACCCGCCACACGCCCCGCTGGTTGAGCAGGTGCCGCCCAGGCCGGTGCACAGCGAGCCCGCGGCGATGCAGACGGAATTCACGCAGCAGCCGCCCGTGCAAGACGAGCCCGCACAGCAGGTGTCACCCGGCGATCCGCAGCGCTTGCACGTGGCGTTGGCGCCCGTGCCCTGGCAGCTCGTGTCCTCGGCCGTGCAGGTTCGGTTCGCACAGCAGGCAGCGCCGAGGACACCGCAAGTCGCGGTGCTGGTGGAGGTCGCGGTCGATGTGGGCGAGGCGGTCCCGGTGGCCGTGCCTGTGCCGGTCGAGGTGGGCGCGCTGGTGGCGGTCCCGGTCTCCGTCGAGGTCGGGGCGCTGGTGGCCGTCTCGGTGGCTGTCGGCGTGCTGGTGGCTTGCCCGGTTCCGGTGGAGGTCGGGGTCCTCGTGGCCTCGCCCGTCCCGGTGCCCGTCGATATGCTGCCGGTGGCCGTCGGCGTGCCAGTCGCCAGCCCGGTGCCCGTCGAGGTCGGCTCGCCCGTGGCCACACCGGTTCCCGTGCTGGTCGGTGCACTGGTCTTCGACCCCGTGCCACTGGCGGTGACCGTCTGGGTTCCCGTTGTGGCAGTGGCCGTACCGGTCAAGGTAGACGTCGAGGTCAGCGTCCCGACTCCACTGCTGCCAGTTCCCGTACTGCTCGATGTGCCGGTTTTGGTCGGCAGCGATGTCTGGGTGGCCGTACCCAGCCTGCCATCCACCCCGCCGTCCTTGCTGCCCGTTTCGAGATTCAAGCCGTTCGAATTGTTGCTGCAGCCCCAAGCGGCCAAGACAGCCAATCCGATCGCGCAATGGCTCAAGGACCGGTACTTCGCGCTCATGATGGATGATCCTCCAGATCGTTGGAGAGAACTCTCGGTGCCCTTTGTCAAAAAATGAACAGACCTCCGCCCGGGCCATTCGCCGCCTCGCGGGATGGCGGGCAATGTACGTCGGTCTAGGTTTCGCGCTTGGCCACTTCCTCGACGAAGTAGGCGCTGCGATGGCGGGCGTTGGGCAGGTGCGAGTCCCAGCAGCCGGGCGAGCAGAACACCAGCTTGAGCTTCCCCGAGTTGCAGGTGGAGACGGAGCAGCGGATCAGCTTGCCCCCGACGGGAATAGGCTTGCGGCACATGGAGCAAACGAAAGCGGGCGTGGTGGACATCTCATTTCCGATTTACCACAGCCGGGCAACCTCACGGCGATCCATGGACAAGGACCAGGCAGAAGGACGATCGCGATCTCCCGATCACGAAGCCCCCTCCCCCGTGTGGGCCGCGCCCGGAGGCATCATCACAGGGGGACGAGAGAACCAGCGACGCATGTGATTAACCGCATGCAAGATGCGGGGATAGGCCAGCAGCCGCCTTTCCAGCCGACGCTTGCCCGGCAGGTCCAGCAGGCTGACGCCGATCAGAATGAACACCAGGCCAGGCCCGGGAACCAGGGGTAGCGCCATGAGGACACCCAACGGCACCAAGACCATGCCCAGGCCGTTGCGCACCACGTGGACCGTGGCACGCAGCAAGCCGTGGCGCTGCCAGAAGCGATCGCGCCTGGGCGCGCGCACGAAGTGATCGGAGGGCAGCGCGATCACCACCACCAGGCCCAGCACGAAGGTCAACATGGGCAGCCCGGCGGCCAGCGCCAGCTTGGCCACCCACCCCAGTTCCTCGTATCGCTGCACGAGACGGCGGACGAGATCGATCACGCGGGTATTCTGGCGCACAGACCGAGCGCTCCCACACGGAAAATGACACGCGGGCGGGCTGATCCGGAGGGCCCCCCAAATAGAAAGAGGGGAAGCCTTTCCGGGCTCCCCCTCGTTCAGACTGAGGTCAGGTGGGGTTACTTGGCAGCGGCCTTGGCGGTCGCCCCCTCAGCAGCCTCGACCTTGGCATCCTGGGGGATGCGCATGCCGTAGAACGAACGGCGGACGAAGTAGAAGGCGACCAGCAGGAAGGCCACCGCCAGGGCGCCGCGCAGGCCGGCGTCCAGGCCCACGGCCAGCTCGACGGCGAGCAGACCGAACAGGGTGGTGAACTTGATGACCGGGTTCATGGCCACCGACGAGGTGTCCTTGAAGGGGTCGCCCACGGTGTCGCCCACGACGCTCGCGGCGTGCAGCTCGGTGCCCTTGGCGTTGAGCTCGGTCTCGACCAGCTTCTTGGCGTTGTCCCACGCGCCGCCGGCATTGGCCATGAAGATGGCCTGGTAAAGGCCGAAGAGCGCGATGGAGATCAGGTAGCCGATGAAGAAGTACGGCTCGATGCAAGCGAAAGCCAGGGTGCTGAAGAACACCGTCAGGAAGATGTTGAACATACCCTTCTGCGCGTAGACCGTGCAGATGCCCACGACCTTCTTGGAGTCGGTGACGGAGGCCTTCTCGCTGCCTTCCAGCTTGATGTTCTTCTTGATGAACTCGACCGCGCGGTAGGCGCCGGTGGACACGGCCTGGATGGACGCGCCAGTGAACCAGTAGATCACGGCGCCGCCGGTGATGAGACCGAGCAGGAAGGGCGCGTGCATGAGCGACAGGTTGGCGAGCTTCTCGGCCTGCAGACCGCCGGTCAGCATGACGATGATCGAGAAGATCATGGTGGTGGCGCCGACGACCGCGGTGCCGATGAGCACGGGCTTAGCCGTGGCCTTGAAGGTGTTACCCGCGCCGTCGTTCTCCTCGAGAAGCTTCTTAGCGTTCTCGAAGTCCACGTCGAAGCCGAAGTCCTTCTTGATCTCTTCCTTGACGTTGGGAACGTTCTCGATCAGCGACAGCTCATACACCGACTGGGCGTTGTCGGTCACCGGGCCGTAGGAGTCGACGGCGATGGTCACCGGGCCCATGCCCAGGAAGCCGAAGGCCACGAGGCCGAAGGCGAAGACCGCCGGGCCCAGCATGAGGGCGCCCATGCCCATGGTGCTGACCGCATAGGCGACGCCCATGAGGCCGACGATGACGATGCCCATCCAGTAGGCGGAGAAGTTGCCGGCCACCAGACCCGAGAGGACGTTGAGCGAAGGACCACCCTCGCGCGAGGCCGTGACGACCTCCTTGACGTGACCCGAGTTGGTCGAGGTGAAGATCTTGATCATCTCGGGGATGAGGGCGCCGGCCAGGGTGCCGCAGGTGATGATGGTGGAGAGCTTCCACCACAGGGTGCCGTCACCGAGCTGCGGGATGAGCAGGTAGGACACGACGTACGTCGAGATGACGGAGACGATCGAGGTCACCCACACCAGCTGGGTCAGCGGGTGCTCGAAGTTCATCTTGCTGGCGTTGCCGTTGGCCGCCTTCACCACCGCCTCGTTCACCAGGTACGAAAGGCCGGAGACGATGACCATCATGATGCGCATGACGAAGATCCAGACCAGAAGCTGGAGCTGAACCATGGGGTCATGAACGGCCAGGAGGATGAAGGAGATGAGCGCGACGCCCGTCACGCCGTAGGTCTCGAAACCGTCGGCCGACGGACCGACCGAGTCACCCGCGTTGTCGCCCGTGCAGTCGGCGATGACGCCCGGGTTACGCGCATCGTCTTCCTTGATGCGGAAGACGATCTTCATGAGGTCGGAGCCGATGTCGGCGATCTTGGTGAAGATACCGCCCGCGATACGGAGGGCGGCGGCGCCCAGCGACTCACCGATGGCGAAACCGATGAAGCACGGACCCGCCCAGTCGCCGGGGATGAAGATAAGGATGCTGAGCATGATCACCAGCTCGACGGAGATCAGCAGCATGCCGATGGACATACCGGCGCGCAGCGGGATGGCGTAGATCGGATAGGGCTTGCCCTTGAGGCCCGCGAACGCCGTACGCGAGTTGGCGAAGGTGTTCACGCGGATACCAAACCAGGCCACGCCGTAGCTGCCGGCGATGCCGACCAAGCTGAACAGCATGATGACCACCACACGGGCGGCCTCCATCTTCTGGATGGCCCCGAAGTACACCACCATGATGGTGCCGATGAAGAGCCACAGCAGCATGATGAACTTGCCCTGCGTCGTCAGATACGTCTTGCAGGTCTCGTAGATCAGCTCGGAGATGTCGCGCATCGACTTGTGCACGGGCAGATTCTTGAGCTGGTTGTAGATGACCAGACCGAAAACCATGCCGAGCAGGCAGATGACGAGACCGCCCATCAGCAACTTGTTGCCGGCGATCCCGCCCATGAAGGTCGCCTTGGCCAAGTCAGGCAGCACCAGATTGGCCTCTCCGCCGCCCTTGTGCGCGCTTTCGGCCAGCGCCTGCGAGGCGAAGAGGAGCGGCAGTAGGCCGCCCACAGCAGCAGTGATCGAACGTCTTAGGGAATTCATGCGGTTCCTCCGGGCGCGCACAGTAGACCCAACGGCTCGCACATATCAAGAGGAGAAGGCCGGCCCATGACGCGACGCCGCCTTGTCCGACAGAGTTAGTGCAACTCACGAAACCAGGCCGAAACTTTGGCCTATCCAGGAGTGGGACCATGGCAGCCCGATGTCCGCGACGCCGCTGCCGGGTGTGTCAGCCGGCCAAGCGAGCGGCGAAGCGCGGCCTGCATCAAGGCCGCCGCGGCATCCGAGGCCCCTGCGCTCGCATGGCCAGGGGAGATTTCTGCGATAACCTCCGGCCATGCGTGCTGCCTTTGCTCGTCGCGCCGCCGGGACGGTGGCGATGGTTCTGCTCCTGACGCCCGCGGTCCGGGCGGCGACGCCCGATACTGCCTTCGAGAAGTACCGCCTGCAGAACGGGCTCGACGTTATCCTGCACGTGGACCACGCGGCACCACTGGTGCACGTCGAGGTCTGGTACAAGGTCGGCTCCAAGGACGAGGCGCCGGGCAAGACCGGCTTCGCCCATCTGTTCGAGCACATCATGTTCCAGGGGACCAAGCACATCCCCGAGGACGCCTACTTCAAGTATTTGGCACAGGCCGGCGCTTCGGCGCGCAACGGCTCGACGAATTGGGACCGCACCAACTACTTCGAGACGCTGCCGTCGAGCGAGGTGGAGCTGGGCTTGTGGCTGGAGAGCTCGCGCATGGGCTTTCTGCTCGAGCGGCCCTCCTTCCGCGCCACCTTCGAGAACCAGCGCGACGTGGTGAAGAACGAACGTCGCCAGCGCGTCGAGAACGTCCCCTTGGGCGCCGTGGGCCAAATCGAGGCCGAGACGCTCTATCCGCCGGGACATCCCTACTCGCATGAGATCATCGGTTCCATGGCCGACCTGGACGCGGCCACCGAGGCTGATGTGCGCAGTTTCTTCTCGCGCTACTACGCCCCGAACAACGCGGTCCTGCTCATCGCGGGCGACATCGATCCGGCACGCGTCAAGGGGCTGGTCGAAAAGCACTTCGGCCCCATCCCGGCCGGCCCCGCCGTGGTGCGACGACCAGTCCCCGCGGTGCCCGATCCCAAGGCCGAGCGTCGGATTGCCCTTGAGGCCAAGGTCAACCTGCCCCAGGGCATCATGGCCTGGAATACCGTGCCCTTCTTCGCGCCGGGCGACGCGGAGTTGGACCTGCTGGCGGGCATCCTGGCCGGCGGCAAGAGCTCGCGCCTCTACCGCCGCCTGGTTTACGACCTGAAGATCGCCCAATCGGTCACGGCGGTGCACCGCAGCCGCATGTATGGCGGCGTGTTCGAGATCCGTTTCACCCCGCTACAGGGCCACACGCTGGCGGAGGTGGAGAAGGCCATCAACGAGGAATTGGACCGCCTGCGCACCGCGCCCGTCGAGGCGGCCGAGTTGGAGCGGGCGCGCAACGAGACCAAGACCGACATCATCAGCGGGCTGCAGACCATCCAAGGCGTGGGCACGCGCCTACTCAGCTACGACGTGTTCGCGGGCGACCCGGGCTACTTCGCCGCCGATCTGGGTCGCTACGAGCAAGCCGATGCAGCAGCGCTACAGGCCTGGGCCGCCAAGGTGCTGCGCCCCGAGGCGCGCCTGACCATCACGGTCGATCCCGATCCGGCCGCGCCCATCATGGGACGTCTCAAGACCCCGCCCCCGGCCCGGGCCGCCGTGCCCAGGTTGCGAATCGCCGCGGACGGCGTGCCCGCCCGCGCGACCCCGGACGCGGATTTCCGCACCCGCCTGCCCGCTTCGGGACCCATGAGCGAATTCAAGGTGCCCACGGTCAAGCGGTTCCGGCTGAAAAACGGCCTGCAGGTCGTCCTGGCCGAGTCACACAAGCTGCCACTCTTCGCGGCGCAGATGGTGGTGCGCGCGGGCGGCGCGGCCAATCCCAAGGGCAAGGCCGGCCTGGCGGACATGACCGCCTCCATGCTCACCGAGGGCACGGCTCAGCGCACGGCCAACCAGATCGCGGACGAAATCGCCCAACTGGGCGCCTCCCTGGAGGCGGGGACGGGCTGGGATGATTCGTGGGTGGGCGTGTCGGGTTTGAGCGAGCAGATGGACCGCGCCCTGACGGTGTGGGCCGACGTCATCACCCACCCAGCCTTCGCCGACGAGGAATTCCGGCGCGTGCGGGACAATCTGGTGTCCACGCTGGCGCGGCGCAAAGACTATCCCACGGTGGTGGCGAGCCAGGCGTTTGCCCGCGCGCTGTATGGCGACAGCCATCCCTACGGCTGGCCGGCCCTCGGCACCGAACAGACCGCGCAGGAGCTGACCACCAAAGATCTGAGGGGCTTCTACGAGCGCTACTACCACCCTGCCAACGCCGTTCTGGTGGTGGCCGGCGACATCACCGAATCGGCCTTGCGCACGAAGGTCGAGAAGCTGCTGGGCGGCTGGAAGGGAAAGGCGTCCGCCGTGCCCGCGCTGCCCAAGGCCGTGGCGCCGGACAAGCTGCGTGTTTACCTGGTGGACAAGCCTGGCGCGCCCCAATCTTCGATCCGGGTTGGCCTGGTGGGCCTGGATCGCAAGAGCCCCGACTTTCACCGGGCGCTGGTCATGAACGCCATTCTGGGCGGCTCGTTCAAGCGTCTGGTCATGAACCTGCGCGAGGCCAAGGGTTGGACCTATGGCGTGGGTTCCGCCTTCGATGCGCGCCGCACGCCCGGCCCCTGGGCCGTGGCAGGCGAGTTCGCGGCCGCCCATACCGCCGATTCGGTGACGGAGATCCTGAAGGAGATCGACATGCTGCGCTCGGAAGAGGTGACCGATCGCGAGCTGCAGGAGACCAAGGACGAGATCGTGAAGGCCTTTCCGGCGCGCTTCGCCACCGCCAATCAGGTGGCCAGCCAGATGGCCGCCTTGGCCGTGTACGGCCTGCCTGACAGTGAGCTGCGGACCTTCTGCGCCAGGATCAACGCCGTCACCAAGGCCGACGTGCGCAAGATGGCGAAGAAATACCTGCGCCCCGACAGCATGGCCGTGGTGGTGGTGGGCGACCGCAACAACACCGAAGGCTCACTGCGCAAGATCGCCGACGTGGAGGTGCGAGGCGCGGAGGGCGAGGCCATGGCGACGTCACGGTAGGCCGAGGACACTGGGAGCGACGATTCATTGTCGTTGACTCCCGGACGAGTCAAGGTGTCCGCACCGTCGATCCTCCCCCATGACTTCCTTCAGAGAACTGCGCGCCCAGCGGCTGCAAGCCGAGACGGGCACACTGCGCAAGCAGGCAGACCTCGCGGTCGGGCTCGTCTACCCGAGCCCCTACCACGTGGCCATGTCTTCACTCGGGTTCCAGACCATCTACCGCGAGTTGCACGCGCTGCCGGGCGTGACGGCGGAGCGCGCCTTTCTGCCCGACGACGTACGCCAGGCACGACGTGACCGCGAAGGGCTGTGCACCTACGAGTCGGGACGGCCCGTGGGCGACTTCTCCATCCTGGCCTTCTCGTTGGCCTCCGAGCTGGAGATCGCGGGGCTGGTGGATTGTCTGGATCTGGCCGGCATACCCGCCCTGGCCAGCGAGCGCGCGCAACGGCCGTCACATCATCCCCTCGTCATCGTGGGCGGGCCGCTGACCTTCTCCAACCCCGTTCCCGCGGGCCCGTTCGCCGACGTCATTGTCATGGGCGAAGCCGAAGGGCTGATGGGCGTCCTGATGGAACGGGTGCACGGCCAGCACGAGCGCGCTGCGCTGCTGGCCGAATTGGCCCAGCTTCCCGGGGTCTACGTGCCCGCGCTTCACGGCGAAACGCCCGCCGAGCGCGCCATGGCCAGCCCGGACCGCTTGCCGGCCACATCGCAGATCATCACGCCCAATACCGAGTTGGCGGACATGTTCCTCATCGAGGTGGCGCGCGGGTGCAGCCGAAGCTGCAGCTACTGTGTCATGCGCCGCTCGCCTGGGCGGGGCATGCGCCTGGTGCCAGCCGAACGCATCTTGTCGCTCATTCCGCCCGAGGCGCGGCGGGTGGGCCTGGTGGGCGCCGCCGTCACGGACCACCCTGACCTGCACCGCATCTTGCGCACCCTGGTGGATTCGGGCCGCGAGGTAAGTGTCTCCAGCCTGCGCGCCGATCGGCTCGACGACGAGTTGGTGGGCCTGCTGGCGGCTGCCGGCTACCGCACCCTGACCACAGCCGCCGACGGCGCTTCCCAGCGCATGCGCGATCAGGTGGATCGCCACACGGGAACTGAACACCTGCTTCGTGCCGCACGCCTGTGCCGCGAGCACCGCATGGCGCAGCTCAAGCTCTATGTCCTCCTCGGCCTGCCCGGCGAGACCCAGGCCGACGTCGATGAGTTGGCGGAACTGACCCTTGAGCTAGCTGGCCTGGCGCCACGCCTTTCGCTCACCGTGTCGCCCTTCGTGTCCAAGCGCAACACGCCACTCGATCGCCACCCGTTCGAGGACGTGGACAGCCTGGAGAGTAAACTGGCGCGACTGCGCGGCCGCGTTAAGGGGCGCGCCCACATCGGCGGGGAGCCGCCCAAATGGGCCTGGGTCGAGTACCGGCTGGCGCAGGGCGGCTTCGCCGAGGGGCTGGCCGCGTCGGTGGCCGCGCGTGCCGGCGGGAGCTTCGGCGCTTGGAAGAGGGCTCTTGGCGAGTAGCACACCCCTGCCTCTGATTCGCTCTTACGGGCGGTCTGTGCTGAACTACACGGCGGAGATGCGTCGGACGTTCAACCAGATCAAGGCCGTGGTGACACAGCCGCTCGGCACGCATGAAATGGCCGAGGCGGTTTCGCGTCGGGCGCGGGCCGGCATCTACCTGGGCCGCCTGGGCCTCCGCATGGTCAAGCAGTGGGTGCGCGATCGTTGCCCGCGGCAGGCGGCAGCGCTGACCTACCAGACCACGCTGGCCATGGTGCCCATGTTGGCCCTGGTCTTCGCGATGCTGCGCCAGACACACAATCTGGAGGCGCAGTCGCAGCTGGTGTCGTTCATCTCCACCCAGGTCTTCCCGGACATGGGCGATGTGGTCGGCCAACTGCAGGCCTTTTCGGAGAAGGTGGCCACCGACGCCATGGGCGGGCTGGGCCTGCTCTTCACGGTGACGACCTGCTACTTCCTCTACGACACCGTCGAGAACACCTTCAACGATATCTGGCGCGTGAACGTGCGGCGCACTTGGTTCCGCAAGTTCCTCATCTTCTACCCGGTGGTCACGCTCCTGCCCGTCCTGGCCGGGGCGTACTTGTACTGGTCGGGGCGTCTGATTGGCTCGAACGGGGCGGCGCGCTTCTTCGGTCCTTTGGCCATCCAGTTCGGCGCGCTCTTCCTGGTGAACTGGCTTCTGCCCAACATCCGCGTGCGCTGGTACGCGGCGCTGGCTGGCGCCCTGAGCACGGGCCTCGCCTTGGAGGGCCTGAAGTGGAGCTTCGTCAGCTTCGCCAAGGGCGTGCTCATGAACAGCTACAGCGGCGTGTACGGCCCCCTGGCCCTGGTCCCCATGCTGCTGCTGTGGATCTACATCTCGTGGTGGTTGGTCCTGGGCGGGGCCGAGGTCGCCAACGCCATCCAAAACCTGCGCCTCCTGGAGGCCGAAGAGCGACGCCACAAGGGCGACGAGCCCATCAACGGCCTGGTGGCCGCCCAACTGCTGGCCGTGGTGGCCGCCGACTACGAACGGGGCGGCAAGGGCGTGGATCGCGCGTTTCTCAGTCGCGAGTTCGGCCTCTCCGTCGAGGTGATCGACCGCATCGCCACCCGCCTCAAGGCCCGCGGTCTGATGGCCGAGGTGCAAGGCGACAAAGAGGGCTTCATCCCCGGCCGCGCCGCCGGCGCCATCACGCTGCAAGACGTCCTGGCCGCCTTCCGCTCCACGGATCTGGAAGCCGCCGAGGGGACCACGTCGCCCACCCTGGCCCAGTTGATCAAGGACCTGGAAGAGAGCCGCAAAGTCCGCATCGGCGCCATCACCATGGCGGACTTGATGCCGAAGTAGTCCAGACGGGCGTTCCGCTAGCCGCGTTCCAGGTACGTGTACCCCGACAGGCCCTCCTCGTACATTCTGAGGAGAGAGCGCGTTTCTTCCAGGCTCATGCCGTTGTTGCGCACGGCTTGTTCGGCGAAGCGGCGCACGCGGGCGACTAGGTCCTCGCGGGCGTAGCTGACGTACTTGAGGACGTCGGTCACGCTATCACCCATGACCACGTGCTCGATTTGGTAACCGCCGCCCGGCACCAGCGACACGTGCACCGTGTTGGTGTTGCCAAAAAGGTTGTGCAGATCGCCCAGGATCTCTTGGTACGCGCCGGCCAGGAAGACCCCCAGGCAGTAGTCGGTGCCCGGCGTGTAGGGGTGCAGTTCGAGGACGTTCTTCACGTCGCGGCGATCGATGAAGTGATCGATCTTGCCGTCCGAGTCGCAGGTGATGTCGGCCAGCACGGCCCGCCGCGTGGGCTCCTCGCATAGGCGGTGGATGGGCATGATGGGGAAGAGCTGGTCGATGGCCCAGATGTCGGGCAGCGACTGGAACATGGAGAAGTTGCAGAAGTAGGTGTCCGAGAGCGCCCGCTCCAGGCCCTCGAACTCCTCGGGCAGCTCACGCAGCTCACGCACCAGGCGCAGGATCTTCTGGCAGATGGACCAGAAAATCTCCTCGGCCATGACCCGCTCGGTGAGCGACAGGCTGCCCAGGGCAAAGAGCGAGAGCACCTCTTCGCGGTACTCCAAAGCGTCGTGGTACGACTCGCGGATGTTCTTGGTCGACACCTCGCGGGCCGTGTCGAACAGGTTGCGCACCACGCGCGAGACGTTGTCGGGCAGCTTCTCCGGCGCCCGGCCCACGCCGAACTCGCCCACGCCCAGCACCTCCACCGCCAGCATGGAGTGGTGGGCGACGACCGCCCGGCCCGACTCCGTGACGATGGTGGGATGCGGGACCCCGGCCGCGTCGCAGATCTCCTGCAGGCCGAACACCAGGTCGTTGGCGTACTCCTGCAGGGTGTAGTTCATCGACGAGGCGAAGTTGGTCTGCGAGCCGTCGTAGTCCACGCCCAGCCCGCCGCCCGCGTCGATGTACTTGAGCGGCGCGCCCAACTTGACCACCTCGACGAAGAAACGCCCCGCCTCGCGCAAGGCGTTCTTGATGGCGCGAATGGTCGAGATCTGGCTGCCCAGGTGGAAGTGCATCAGCTCGAAGCAGTTGAGCATGTCGGCTTCGTGCAGGAAGTGGACGGCCTCCACCACCTCGCGCGTCGACAGACCGAACTTGGAGCGGTCGCCGCCCGAGGCCTCCCAGCGCCCCGAGCCACGCGAGGCCAGCTTGACGCGGATGCCGATGCGCGGGCGCACGCCAATCTTCTTGGCCGTGGAGGCGATGAGCTCCAGCTCCGAGAACTTCTCGACGACGATGAGGACCTTGCGCCCCAGCTTGGAGCACATGAGCGCGGTCTCGATGTACTCCTCGTCCTTGTAGCCGTTGCACACGATGAGGGCCTCATCGTCGTCGAGGATGCCCATCACGGCCAACAACTCGGGCTTGGAGCCGGCCTCCAGGCCGTAGTGATAGGGGCGACCGAACTGGGTGATCTCCTCCACCACGTAGCGGTGCTGGTTCACCTTGATCGGGTACACACCGCGGTACTCGGCCTTGTAGCCGTACTCGGTGATGGCACGCTTGAACGCCTCGTGCAGTTCCACCACCCGGCTGCGCAGGATGTCGGAGAAGCGAATGAGCAACGGCAGCCCGATGCCCCGGCGAACCACCTCGTCCACCAACTCCTTGAGATCGATGGTGCCGGCGTCTGGCCCCTGCGGGTGACAGATCACATGCCCCAGCTCGTTGATGGAGAAATAGTTCTGGCTCCAGTACTTGATGCCGTAGGTCTCGGCGGAGTCCGCGATGGTCCACTTTCGCGGTATTCCGTTCGTGCTCATGGCTGCTACGTTGAAGAAAAGCGGCGCTGGATTCCAGCAAAAACCGTAGCCCGAGCCGCGGTTTCGCCGTGGTAGCTTGGACGCGTGGCAAGCACGTTTGGTCAGCTCTTCCGAATCGCGACCTGGGGTGAATCCCATGGCCCTACGGTTGGCGTGGTGGTGGACGGTTGTCCCCCTCGCCTCCCGATCAGCGTCGAGGAGATCCAGACCGAGCTGGATCGCCGGCGCCCGGGCCAAAGCCGCATCACCACCCACCGCAACGAAGGCGACAAGGTGGAGATCCTCTCGGGCGTGCAGAACGGCGTCACGCTGGGCTCGCCCATCGCTCTCCTGGTGCGCAACAGCGACGCGCGCGGGGGCGACTACGAAGAGATGCGCCGGGCGTTTCGCCCCTCGCACGCGGACTACACCTACGAAGCCAAGTACGGCATCCGCGCCGTGGAGGGCGGCGGCCGCGCCAGCGCGCGCGAAACCATCGGGCGTGTGGCCGCGGGCGCCGTGGCGCGCAAGGTTCTGGCCCAGGCGGGCGTGGAGTTGGTGGCCTACGTCAAACAGGTGGCGACGCTCGAGGCGATGGTGAACCCGGACACGGTCACACGCGCCCAAGTGGAGGCCAACATCGTCCGCTGCCCCGAGGCGGTCAGCGCGGAGAAGATGATCGCGCTCATCGACGAGATCCGCCGGCAAGGCGACTCGGTGGGCGGCGTGGTGGAGGCCGTGGCGCGCAACGTGCCGCCCGGATTGGGCGAGCCTGTCTTCGACAAGCTGAACGCCGACCTGGCCAAGGCCCTGCTGTCCCTTCCAGCCTGCAAGGGCTTCGAGAACGGCAGCGGATTCGCCGGCACGCGCCTGCGCGGCTCTGAGCACAACGACGTCTTCTATTCGGAGGCCGGACGCATTCGCACGCGCACCAACCGCTCGGGCGGCATCCAGGGTGGCATCTCCAACGGCGAAGACATCGTCGTTCGCGCCGCGTTCAAACCCACGGCCACCATCCTCAAGGAGCAGGACACGGTGGACGCGCAGGGACAGCCCACCACCTTGAAGTCGCGCGGGCGCCACGATCCCTGCGTGTTGCCGCGCGCGGTGCCGGTGGTGGAGGCCATGATGGCACTGGTCCTGGCCGATCACCTGCTGCGCCAGCGCGCCCAGTGCGGCTGATCGCGCGCGCTGCTACCATCGCCCTATGCGCCTTGCCTTGACGCCAGCCATAGCGGGACTGCTTGCCTTTGCCGTCGTATCGCCCGCGCGCGCGCAACCACCGGAGGTCAAGCACCTGACGGTCAGGGTGGGCGAGACGGCCAGGATCCAGCTCGCCTTCCCGGCCATCGGAACCGTGTGCGACGATCTGTCGCTCATGCGCGTGGAAGACGGCGGCAGTTACATCCGCGTGGTGGGCGTGAAGGCGGGCCGGACCCAGTGCGGCTTCTGGCGCATCCCCGAGACCCCGCTGCCCGCCGTGCTCTACGAAATCACGGTCACGCCGGCCAGATAGGCCGCAGCCTCACTCCTCCATGCGCCCAAAGAGCAGGCCTATGAAGGGGCGATCCTCGGGCCGGCAAAAAACGTAGACGTGGTCGCCCGGGACGAGGACGCTGTCGCCGCGCGCGGCCAGGAGCTCGTCGGCGCGCACGATGAGCACCACCGCCGAGCGCAAGGGAAAGGGAATGTCGGCGATGCGCGAGTGGGCCACGGCGCTGGTGGGCTCGATGTAGTAGGAGATGATGTCCTCTTTGAGTGGCCGAGCCGAGATGATGTCGACATCGGCCGGGGGCGAGGGCGGCACGTCGGCCTGCAGGCCTAGACGTCGGCTGGCCCAACGCACCGTCGCGCCCGGCACGAGGGCGTTCACGACCACGATGAAGAAGACCAGGTCGAAGAGGGTCCTACTGCCCGGGATGGCGGCCATGACTGGAAAAGTAGCCAGGATGATGGGCACGGCCCCACGCAAGCCCGCCCAGGCGATCAGCACCAACTCGCGCAGCGGATAGCGAAAGGGCCACAGACACAACCCCACGGCCAAAGGACGCGCCACGAGGGTCAACCAGACGGCGAGGGCCATACCCGCGGGCGCCACCGGCAGCAGACGCTCGGGATGGGCCAGCAGGCCGAGGAGCAAGAACATGGCGATCTGGCTGAACCACGCCGCCGCGTCGTGCACGCGCAGGATGCCCGTGCGGTAGGGCAACTGGCCCTCGCCCAGCAGCACGCCCGCCACGTACACCGAAAGAAAGCCGCTCCCTTGCAGCACGGTAGGGACCCCAAAGGCCAGCGCCGCGATGGCCAAGGTCAGGACCGGATAGAGCCCGGTGGCCAGGGGCCGCGCCTTGCGGAGCAGGAATCCGCCGCCCAGCCCCGTGGCCACGCCGCACGCCGCGCCCACCAGGAGCTGCACGAGGATCTGCAGGGCCATGCGCGGGCCTGGCGACTGGCCGTGGACCAAGGCGCGGGTCAGCTCGAAGACCAGGATCACGGCCACCGGATCGTTGAGTCCGGATTCGAGCTCCAAGGTGAGGCCGAGGCGTCGCCGCAGTTGCAGCCCTGACCCGCGCAGAATGGAGAAGACGGCCGCTGCATCCGTCGACGAGACGATGGCCCCGAGGAGCAAGGCGGGCAGCCAGGCGAAACCCAGCCAACGCGCCCCCGCCGCCGTCAGCAGAGCTGTCGCCACCACGCCCACGCTGGCCAGCAACGCGGCGGGAACCATGGCCGGCCGGATGCCGTGCCAACGCGTGTTCAGGCCACCGTCGAAGAGGATGAGCACCAGGGCCAGGGTTCCGAAACGAAACGCCGTTTCGTAGTCGTCGAAGGCGATGCGCCCGAGTCCCCGGCCCCCCGCCAAAATCCCCAACGCCAGAAAGAGCAAGGCCAGCGGCACGCCGGTGCGCAGGGAAGCCCGACTGAGGTAGACGCTGACCACGAGCAGGACGCCTGTGACAATCAGGCCGAGGGCCGTGGGGGTCGGCTCGCTGGGGAACACGGCCGCTCAGCGGGTGATGCGCAGAACAGCGTCCTTGCGGGACGGGCACGTGCCGCGGCCGTCGCAGTTGCTGGTCGTGACGTAGAGCTGCCGGTCGGGTCCCATCACCACCTCGCGCAAGCGTCCGTGGCCGCTCGGTGAGTCGCCGCGCAGATAGACCTCGTGGAGGCGAATGTGCTGTGGATTGCCGTTCGCGAAGGCCACGCGGTGCAAGTGGCGCGAGCCCAGCGTGCCGATGATGAGATCGCCCTGCCACTCGGGAATGGCCGTGCCCGTGTACAGCGCCGCGCCGCCGGGCGGGACGGCCTGTCTCCAGCTAAGCACGGGAGTCACCAAATGCGGCTTGCTGCGACATCCGAAGATGGTGGGCCAGCCCAGATTCTGACCCGGCCGCGCCACCGAGACTTCGTCGTGCCCGGTGCGGCCCATCTCGCCGCTCGGCCCGTGATCGGCGACCAACAGCGTCTTCTCATCAAACCAGTCGAAGGCCTGGACGTTGCGCACGCCGAAGATGAAGCCCGGGTTCCCGGGACTCGGATTGTCGCGCGGCACTTCACCCAAGGTCGTGATACGCAGGATCTTGCCGGCACGCGACTGAGGATCCTGGGCTAGGTGGGGTTCCGTGGCATCGCCGGTGCCCGCGTACAGAAAGCCATCCCGGCCGAAGCGCAGACGGCCACCGTCGTGGTATCGCGCACCCGGTATGTCTTGCAGCAGGACCTGCTCCAACGTGGCGTGGCTAAGGTCGGGCGCCGCGGCCCAGCGCTCGATGCGGTTCGTGCGTCGCCCGTTCTGCTCGATGGTTCGATAGAGGTAAAGACGCCGATTGTCGAGAAAGCGCGGGTCGGCGGCGATGCCCAGCAGGCCGCCTTCGCCACTCGTGCTCTCGACCGAGAGCAGCGGCCGAGGCAGCAGCTTCCCTTCGTGCACCACGCGCACGCGCCCGGGCCGCTCCGTCAGCAGGACGTCCCCGCCGGGCAGGAAGGCCAGCCCCCAAGGCACCTCTAGCCCATCCACGACCGTTTCCACGCGAATGGGCACCTTCCCGTCGGGACCGTAGTCCTGCTCCACCAGCCTGCAGGCCGCGTCCGTCGCCCGCGAGCCGCGACAGCCCGCCGCCACCAGCACCAGCCCCAGTATCGTCGCACGCACGCCCGACCTCCGCCCTCAGCATGGGACCAAGGCCGCGGCGGTGCAACGGGCCGCGCCTCGCCTCCGATCACGCCCCTCACCGTCCAATTGGCGATGACTAAACGGGCGCGTCGCAACGGCTCACGGCCGCCGCCCGGAACGCAAGCTTCGGCCGCCCTCGTCGGAGGCATCGGGCTCTCGAAATCCGACGAGAGAGGCCGAGGTGGAGCTGCAATTGGCCATCGCGGCCGGACCGGACCATGATGGGCCTTATGAAGGACAAAGTCGTCATCGTCGGCGCGGGCTCGGTGGGCGCCACCTTCGCCTATGCCCTGGCGCAGAACGGGTCCGCCCGTCATATCGTTCTGACCGACCTCGAGCGCGAACGGGCCCTGGGCGAGGTGATGGACCTGCAACAAGGAACGGCTTTCAGCCAACCCGTGGAGATCTCGGTGGGCGGGCTCGATGACTACGCGGATGCCACGGCCGTG
>JAEXQJ010000293.1 GCA_023438785.1 Pseudomonadota bacterium | reverse complement strand
GTTGGGCCGGGGGGTGGCTCTGGGCCGGGGGCGCCCCCCCGGGGGGCGCCACGGGATCGCGGCGAGCCAGGGCCGCGCCCGCGACCACCACGCTCGCCAGAAGGCCGATGAGCAGGGACAGTTTCATGAAGCTGCGGTGTTCTTGGGAATCGTCCGAATCTAACCCGAGGCGCGCCCTCCGCCTTCCCAACCTCCCGCCCAACCTGGACTTTATAGCCGTGGCGCAGAGCCTCCGAATATGACCTCTTGCAAATCGAATGGATATTCGGCCAAATATATCCATGGTTCTTACCGAACGAACCGAGGTTCTAGGATGAAGGCCCCCGAACGACGGGAGAGAGAGATCGCCAGAACGCGCGAGGACATCCTCGATGCGGCAGCACGCGCCTTTGCCCGCACCGGCATGCAGGCGACGACCATGCAGGACATCGCCCGCGAGGCGGGCTACACGGCGGCGTCGCTCTACACCTATTTCCGCAGCAAAGGCGAGATCGAGGAGGGACTGCTGCACCAGCTCACCACCGAGTTCCTCCAGATTTTCGACCGGCCCATGCCCGAGGGCCTCTCGTTCCAGCAGCGCTTCGACGCGCTCATGCTGCGCCACATGGAGCTTATCGAGAGACGCCTACCTCTCTTCGTCAGCTTCCACGCCGGCCAGCAAGGAGCGGGGCCCTGCCATGGCGACGCCATCGGCAAGCGATTCCACGAGGATTTCGAGCGGCGGATGCAGCGCCTGGCCAGGTGGTTCGACGACAATGCCGGGCCCGACGATCTGGGTGGGCACGACAGCGAGACGGCAGCCCGCCTGCTGTTCGGCATGGCCTTGGGCCTGCTCAATCGGCGTCTGTTCTCGCCCGATGAGGGGCATCTGACCGACCTGGCCCCCGTCATCCGCGAGTTCTTTTTCTACGGCGTGAGCGGCCGAAACAAAGCTGGAGCAAAGACGAAATGACCTCGAAATTGACGACCGCGTTTCTGGCCACCCTGGCCGCCCTTCCCCTGTCGGCACGTCCCGCCGCTGCCCAGCCGATGACGCTCAACCAGTGCATCGACGTGGCCCTGAAGAAGAACCCTGACGTGGCCTCGGCGACCTACGAGGTGGACGCGGCCGAGGCGCTGCGCAAGGCGGCCCGCGGTGGCTTCATGCCCCGGCTGCGATTGGAGGGCGGGATTCAGCGGTGGGACAAGAAGCAAGAGGTCGACCTGACCACCTCCATCGGTGAAAGCGTCACCCCGATGATCGCCGGCCCGCTCCGGCAGGTGGCCATCAACAACGGCCTGAGGCCCCTCAACAATAGCGAATTCCAGGCGGCCGTGGGTGCGGCCATGCTGGAAGCTGGAGTGAGCAACGAACCCATGGTCGTGCGCCCGCAGGTGACCTGGTCCGGTTCGGCCACCCTGGTTCAGCCCCTCACCTCTCTGTGGACGGTGAAAGAGGGCTACGACGCACGCAAGCTGGGCGTGAAGGTGGCCGAGATCGGGCGCAAGACCACCGACCGCGACGTGGCCTTCCAGGTCACCGAAGCCTACTACCGGCTGCTGCAGGCCATGCGCATGGCCGAGGTGGCGCAGAAGTCGGTCGACAACATCGACGCCCAGGTCAAACGCTCGGACGCCTTCTACCGCCAGGGCACGGTGGGCAAAAACGATCTGCTGCGTGCGCAACTGGGTCTGGCCTCGGCCAAGCAGCGCCTCATCCAGGCCAAGGGCGGTGTGGAGTTGGCCCGCGGCCGGCTCGCCATGCTCATGGGCCTGCCCCCCGAGGCGCCCATCTCTCCGGCAGACACCGTGGACGATGTGAAGCCGGCGCCCATCATGCCGGCAGATGTGGCCGAGTCTCGCGCCGTGGCGGATCGTCTGGAGCTCAAGCAGGTCTCCGCGCGCATCGAACAAGCGCGGGCCGGCGAGGGCTTGGCCAAGTCCAAGATGATTCCCCAGATCAATGCGGTGGGCAGCGTGCAGGTGGCGCCCAAGACAGCCTTCACGCCGGACAACTTCGCGGCCTTCGTCGGTGTCACGGCGTCGTGGGACATCTTCGAGGGTGGCGCGACCTACTACGGTATCAGCGAGGCCAGATCGCGCGTGGCGCAGGCCCAGGCCGCCCGCCGCAAGGCCGAGGACGGCATTCGGCTGGAGGCGCGCAGTGCCCAGGTCAATCTCATCACGGCCACCGAGGCGCTGGAGACGGCCCGCGCTGCCGTGGTCCAGGCCGAGGAAAACTTCCGCATCGAGCAGAAGCGCTACGAGGCGGCCGACAACACCTCGTTCGACGTGCTGGATGCGGAGAACCAACTGACCACCGCCCGCGGCCAGCACCAGGCCGCCATCTACGAGTACCTAATAGCCCAATCCAACCTGGCCCGCGCCACCGGCGAGACCTCGCCCAGCCTCGGGAGCAACCCATGACGCCTTCGTATTTCGCAACTCCGCAAAGGTCGAACACCATGACACGCACGCTCGCCATCCTCGCCGCCCTGTCGTTCATCGCGGTTCCCTCGTGCACACGCGATACGAAGGTCGCCCAGTTGCCGCCCACGCCAGCCACCGCCCCGGCCAAGCCGAGCACGCAGCCCGCGGCCAGCGCGCCCGCGGCCGCCGAGGCACCGGCGACCGTCGAGCCGCACACCGGCAGCCCCTTCTTCTCGGGCACGACCGAGGCGCACCGGAAGAGCACCATCACGCCCAAGGTGTCGAGCTCGGTGACCCGCGTGCACGTGCGCGACGGGGACATGGTCAAGGCCGGCCAAGCGCTGGTCACTCTGGATACGCAGGACTTCGCCCTGCGCACGCAACAGGCCGAGGCCGCCCTGCAGGGGGCCCGGGTGCAGGTCGACGCCACCAAGCTGGAATACGACCGCATCAAGGCCTTGCTGGCCGAGAAGGCAGTGCCCCAGAGCCAATACGACATGGTGGACGCCAAGTACAAGGGCGCCCTGGCTAGCCTCAAGTCCGCCGAGACCGAGGTGGCCATCGGCCGCAAGGCTCTGCACGACGCGACGATTCGCGCGCCCTTCAACGGCATCGTCGTCAAACGCATGATCAATGAGGGTGAGTACGCCTCCATGATGCCCGCCACGCCCCTCGTGGCCATCGAGGAACTCGATCCCATCGATTTGCGCATCCAGATTCCGGCGGCCGATCTGCGCAAAGTCCAGGTGGGCGACAGCGTGCACGTCCGTTTCCCGGCGCTCAACAAGGAGATGGACCTGCGCCTGACGCGCGTGGTGCCCGCCTCCGACCCGCGTACCCGCACTTTCTCGGCCATCGTCGAGATCCCCAACCCCGACCACGAGCTGCGTTCCGGCCTGTACGCGGAGGTCAAGCTGGGCCCGGACACGCCTGGCCCCGCGGCGACCGCCCAGGCCCCCAAGGCCAAGCGCCGCCTGACCAAGGCCAAGGATTAAGCCATGAAACTCGCTGACGTATCCATACGCCGCCCCGTCTTCGCGACGGTGATGGTGTCCGTCTTGGCCGTGTTCGGTATCTGGGCCTATCCGCAGATCCCGCTCGACCAGATGCCCGAAGTCGAGTTCCCCATCGCCACCATCACCGCCGTGTACCCGGGCGCCGACCCCGAGACCATCGAGTCCCGGGTGGTCGACAAGCTGGAAGAGGCGGTGAGCACGGTCAGCGGCATCAAGACCCTGCGCTCCACTTCGATGGAGAACGCGGGTCTGGTCGTCTTGCAGTTCGAGTTGGAGCGCAAGGCCGACCAAGCCGTGCAGGACGTGCGCGACAAGGTCTCGGCGGCGCTCAAGGAGCTGCCCACGGATCTCGAGCCGCCCATCGTCGAGCGCCTCGACATCAACGCCGCGCCCATCATGGCCCTCGCGCTGTCCGGCCCCCTGGAGAAGCGTGACCTCACGGCCTTGGCCAAGGACGTGGTCAAGCAGCGGCTGCAATCCATCAACGGCGTGGGCGGTATCGATATCATCGGCGGCCAGGAGCGCGAGTTCCACGTGTGGGTCGATCCGCAGAAGCTGGAGTCCTACGGCCTGGCGGTAAGCGACGTGGCGCAGATGTTGGCCGCGCAGAACGTGGAGATTCCGGGCGGCCGCCTGGACCTGGCCCAGACCGAGTTGGCCGTCAAGACGCGTGGTCAGGTCTATTCGGCCAAGGAGCTGGAGAACATCATCATCACTGCCGCCGGCGGCGCGCCCGTGCGCATCGGCGACGTGGCCCGCGTCGAGGACGGCGCCGAGGAACGCCGGTCGTATTCGACGTTCAACGGCACGTCGTCGATCACCATGCTGGTGCGCAAGCAGTCGGGCAGCAACACCGTCGACGTGGCCCACAAGGTGAAGGCCCTGCTGGAGAAGATGAAGCCGCAGTTGCCCAAGGGCGTGTCCATCGCCATCCCCGTCGACAACTCCGTGTTCACCGAGAACATGATCCACGACGTCACCTTCGACCTGGTGTACGGCGCCGTGCTGGCCATCTTGATCATCATGTTCTTCTTGCACGATTGGCGCGCCACGCTCATCAGCGCCACCGCCCTGCCCGTCTCGGTCATCGCCACCTTCGCCTTCGTCAAGTTCATGGGCTACACGCTGAACATGATGACCATGCTGGCCCTCTCGCTCTCCATCGGCATCTTGATCGACGACGCCATCGTGGTCATCGAGAACATCCACCGCCACCTGGAGATGGGCAAATCCCCGCTCAAGGCGGCGGGCGAGGCGACGGCCGAGATCGGCCTGGCCGTCATGGCGACCACCGCGTCCATCTTGGCCGTCTTCGTGCCCGTGGCCACCATGAAGGGCATGGTGGGCCGCTTCTTCGTGCAGTTCGGCCTCACCGTGGCCTTCGCGGTCACCGTGTCCTTGTTCGTGGCCTTCACGCTCACCCCCATGCTGTCGTCGCGTTTCCTGCGCGCGCACACCAAGAAGGGGCCCATCGCGGCGGCCATCGAGCGATTCCTGGATGCCGTCGAGCACGTCTATTCCCGGATCCTTCAAGGCGCCCTCAATCACCGCTGGTTGACGGTCCTGGTGGCCTTCCTGGCCTTCGTGGGCAGCCTCATGCTGGCCAAGACACTGCCCCAGGAAATGATGGGTGCCGAGGACCGATCGCTCATCCTGGTCAAGATCGAGGTGCCGACCGGCTCGTCGCTCGGCGCCAACGAGACCTTCACAGAGAGCATCGCCACCAAACTGCGCACCGTGCCCGGCGTGAAGGACACCCTGGTCACCATCGGCGGCACGTCGCAATCCGAGATCAACCGATCAGAGATTCAAGTCAACCTGGTCCCCCGCGGCGACCGCAAGTTCACCCAGGACCAGGCCATCGAGTACATCCGCGCCCAGTTCCCAAAGTGGACCGACCGCAAGGACATCGTCTACGCCGTCGAGCCCTATGACAGCATCGGTGGCGGCTCGTCCGCCTTCCGCAACTCGCTGGTCCAGTTCAACGTGCGCGGTCGCGACTACGCCGAGATCAACAAGAGCGTCGACGAAATGGTCGGGTGGATGAAGTCCCAGAGCGGCTACGTGGACGTGGATACGTCGTATCGCGGTGGCAAGCCCGAGGTCGCCATCAACATCGACCGCGATCGCGCAGCCGACCTGGGCGTACCCATCGCCTCCATCGCCAGCACGGTGCGCACCATGATGGCCGGCGACAAGGTGGGCGAGATCTCGACTGACGGCCAGCGCTACGACGTGCGGCTGCGCCTCGACGAGGTCTTCCGCCAGCGCGCCGAGGATCTCCTGGCCTTCAAGCTCCGCTCGACGACCGGAGACCTGGTGGCCATGTCCAACGTGGTCTCCATCACTCCCGGCACAGGCGCCGCCAAGATCGATCGCCAGAACCGCCAGCGCCAGGTCACCATCTTCGCCAACCTGACGGGCGGCAAGGCCCTGGGCACCGCCATCGACGAGATGAACGCCCGGGCCAAGGACACGATACCCAGCGACTTGGTCACCGACTGGGCCGGTGAGGGTGACTTCATGGCCGAGTCCTTCCTTAACATGGGCATCGCCCTGCTCCTGGCCGTCGTCATCGTGTACCTGGTGTTGGCGGCCCAGTTCGAGAGCTTCCTGCACCCGTTCACCATCATGCTGTCACTGCCCCTGTCCATGGTGGGCGCGTTGGGCGGCATCGCCCTGGCCCATTCCACCATCAGCATCATGACCCTCATCGGTGTCATCTTGCTGATGGGCCTGGTGACCAAGAACGCCATCTTGCTCGTGGACTACACGAACACGCTCCGCCGGCAGGGCAAGACCCGACGCGAGGCCTTGTTGACCGCGGGCCCGGTGCGGTTGCGCCCCATCCTGATGACCACAGCCGCCATGATCGCCGGCATGGTCCCGGTGGCCTTGGCCCTGTCCGAGGGCAGCGAGCAGCGCGCGCCCATGGCCATCGCGGTCATCGGCGGTCTCATCACCTCCACCCTGCTGACCCTGGTGGTCATCCCCGTGGCCTACGAAATCATCGACCTCATCGCCGAGCGCTTCCTGGGTCACGCCACCGTGATGCACGAAGGCGAAGAGACGCCGCTCGAGGCCAAGGCCAAGGGGCACGCCGCCTGAGGTTCCGGCAGGTCGAGAGGGCCGTGGCCAGGGTTCCGCCTCGCCACGGCCTTTCGTTTTTCGCGCCTCCGCCGGGCGCAAGGGGGCCAACGCGGCATCTTACCGGGCACACGAGGCTTCGGCGATGGCCAGCGGCAGACGGCTTGCGGTGGTTGGGGCGGCATTGTGGGTCACGGGCTGCACGACAGGCGGCATCGCCAGGCTCGATCCTTTGGCAGGCAGCGGCTCCGTATCCGAGATCGACGCGGGCCTAGTCGAATGCCAGGCCGCGCGCCTGGCGAGGGAACGCGCCGACAGGCCCAACGACGGCGGCCCGCCGAGCGACGCCTTTCAGGCGGCGGCAGCAAGCATCCTCGAAGCCGTCTCCCCGGCGAGCAGAGCACCAGATCTTCCCAACCTGCTGGTCTATCTCTTCAAAGATGACCAGAAGGCAGAGGAGCGGAAGGCGTGCAGCGAAGGAGCGGTCAACCACGATCCCCTGGTCGTCCTCATGCGAGACCGGGAGGCGGTTCGCGTGCTCGACGGTGAGCCCGTGGTGTGGCTCGTGATCCTGGCCGAGGCGGCGAAGGACGCTCGGTGCCCGGAGGTGACCTTCGGCCTGACCGCGATCGGCGAAACGCGGCCCACCGTACCGACGACGACCAATGATCTGTTCGGGGCGATCATCCAGCGCCACGAAGATGAGTGGACCGCGAGCGAGCCTCTGGGCCTCACCCGTCAGACTCACTTCATCGGTTGGCTCAGGGATGGCGGGCTCCTGTGCGAGCACATCGAGCATCTCAAGCTTCTGCCCGATTCGCTCAACCGGCTGAGGATCACCACCCCGGCCGACCCCGACGAGGCGGGCGCACAGGTCCGCGTCGTGGACGACATCCGGGTGGTCGGTCATGAGCCGCAGCCATCGCGGGGCGCCGAGGGCACGGCCCTGCACGCGCCGACAATCGTGTCGGCCACGCCGGGCCTCGCCAGCGTCAGGCTGACCTGGACGGCATCTCCGGGCGCGCAGTTCTACGTCATCTCGAAGGAGACGGAGAAGAACGGGCCTGGGTACCAGGAGGTCGCGCGGACTACCGACACGTCCCACACGATCGACGGGCTGGTGCACGACGAGCCCGTGCGCTTCGTGGTTCAGGCTGGCAACGAAACCGGTGCCAGCGGCTGCTCCAGCCCAGTCCAGGTAACTCCCCGCAAGCCACGCGCGCAGACCAATTCGTACTTCTATTTCTCCAACTCGCGCTTCCCTCACTACGGCGGCAGCCTGGCCATCGGCAGCAGTCTGCTCAATGTCGAATCGGGCCATTGGTGCATCAACACGGGAGAGTGCACGCCCAGCCTCTATGCCTTCGCCTTCGCCTACGTTCTTCAGTCCCCGCGGCCACAGAGCTGGTGGGCCACCACCAAGTGGTCGCTGGCCTTGGCCTTGGGCGTGCGACTGCTGGACCCCGCTTTCGGCGAGGCCACCGGAGGCCTTCGGTTTGCGCTCGGCCAGACTTGGTCGGGGAGGCTTTCTCGCTTCGGCCTGATCGTCGGCCTCACCTACCCGTTCCGCACCTCGGACAACACGACACGGACCGTCGCCACCACGGTGACCAGGCCTGGCGGCAGTCAGACCACGACGGCTCACGTGAGTCCTCAAGCCAACCACTTCCATCTCTTCGCCGCTCTCGATTTCGCCTTCTGAGCACCGCGGTGCACGCGGGCCGTCGCGTGGCGATCATTCCGGCATTCTTCTCGCGACGGAGGGGAACTTGGGTAGGCTCCGGCCATTCCCAACACGCGAGAAGACAAGAAGGGTCGACCATGAAACGCGCCATCGTTTTGCAGCACCTGGACGGCGAGAGCGCCGGCCGCATCGCCGACCTGGCCCCCGAGGCCGGCCTGGTCCTCGACATGCGTCATCTGCACCTGGGCGCGCCCGTTCCCGAGCGACTGGGCCAGGACGAGGTGCTCGTGGTCATGGGCGGTCCCATGGGGGTGGCCGACTTGGGCGATGCGCGCTACCCGTATCTGCGGGCCGAGTTGGCCCTGCTCCAGCGGGTCCTGGCCGAGGGCGGCCCCGTGTTGGGGGTGTGCCTGGGCTCCCAGCTCCTGGCGGCGGCCGCCGGGGCGCGGGTCTACGTCAACCGCGATGCCAAGACTCAGCAGCCGGTGCGCGAGGTGGGCTTCGCGCCCGTGCGCTACCTGGGCACGGAATACGAGCCCGCGCTGGCCGGACTGCGCGAGGAGGAGTTGGTCTTCCATTGGCATGGGGACACCTTCGACCTGCCGCCCGGGGCGGTGCAGCTCGCCTCCTCGGGCAAGTGCGCCCGTCAGGCCTTTCGCCTAGGCCATCGCGCCTTCGGCCTCCAGTTCCACGTCGAGGTCGACGGCGCCATGGCGCGCCGCTGGGCGCAGGAGGATCCGGCCTACGTGATCTCGGCCCTGGGCCCCGATGGCCCGGCCCAGCTCATCGCCTCGGCCGAGGAGAACGCGGCCCGCATGCGCGAGCCCGCCGAGCGCCTGATCCGCAACCTACTCGGCTGCCTGATCGGCTGACGGCGCCGGCGCGCTGGTGCGCCAGATGCGCACGCCCAGGACGATGGCGCCCGCCAAGGCCAGCCCCATGGGCAGCACCGAGCCCATGGGCGGATGCCAACGCCCCTCGAGGGGATTGCCGGATAGGGCCTTGAGAGTGCTGGGGATACCCGACTGCCAGCGAATCATGGTGAAGCCCAGGGCGAAGAGGTGCAGGGGCAAGCAGAGCATCGCCACCGCGCGAGTGAGCCCGGTGGCCCACTGGGCGGGGAAGATATTGCGAGCCGAGAGCGTGAAGGCCGAGACCATGGGGATGCCCACGGCGATGGGCAGGACGTAGCGGCCCTGGGAGGCGAAGCCGTAGGTGCGCACCAGGATCGTCTCCAAGATGCCGGGAATGCCGAACACGGCGAGCAGCAACACGGCGATGCGCCAGCGATCGATGCCGCCGCCGAAGGTGGCCGCCGACAGGGTGAACAGACCCAACAGGGACCACCACGCCAGATAGAACCAGGGCGGCAAGGTCGTATCGAGCCACGACAGGACGCCCACCATTTCGTTGGCCAAGGATCCCAGCCGGCTGGTGATCACGTATCGCACGGCTTGGAGCGAAGTGAAGCCAGCAGGAATGCTCACCTTGTCAGGCGTGCCCGTCCTGGCCATCACGGACCAGGCCACGCCCGCCGCGACGGCGAGCAACACGAGCCCCAAGCACACCCACAGCCCGCGATGCCGAAACACGCGGGCCATCTGCGCCCTGAAGGGGGGAACCATGAGCACGCCCAAGGCAATGGCGACCCACAGCGGACCGAAGGCGCGCAAGACCGCCAAGAGGGAGCCCGCTATCCCCACGACCCACAACTGAGCCCGGCGCGGGGTGGCCTCGGGTTCCAGGAGCAGCGGGATGAGCGCGGCGAAGAAGGCTGTTCCCGCGGCGATCTCGGGGGCGTTGGGGTTGACCGCTCCGGCCAGATGCAGGGTCATGGGCGTAGTGGCGGCGAAGACGGCCGCACCCAGAAAGGGCGAGCGTGACCAGCGGGTGGCGCTATGCATGGCCGCGGCCAGCAGAGAGGCCACCAGGAACGCGCTCAGCAGGCGAGCGCGCAAAATGCCCTCCCAGTTGGGCCACAAACGCAGGGGGCCGCCCACCAGGGCGTAGTAAAAGGGGTTGTAGCGGCCGGCCAGCACCAGCGTGGGTTCGGTCGCCGTGTCGCCTCCCGGCTCGCGACTGCAGTGGGCGGCCTGCGTTGGTTTGAACTGGAAGCAAACGCCCCGGATCAGGCTGCGAGGGACGCTGTGCCAGCGCCCCTCGCGTGCGAAGGCCCCCTCTGTGACCACGCCCACGGCCCGGTACACGTGCTGTGCCTCATCCGGGGTGCCATTGTAGGGCGCGGCCAGGGCCCACGCGGCGATCAGCAGAAAGAACCCCACCAGCCAGGGAAGCCAGTCCGGCAGGGCTCGCCTGCGACGGGGCGAGACAGGGGGGCGTGCGCTCGAACGCATGAAGGCGACGGAATTTACGACAACCCTCCGTCGGACGCGCCACTTTTCGGATGGCGCTGGTGGCAACCGCCCTGGCCGCCCTCCTGTCTAACGTCGGTCGAGGATTCGCCGGACCTTGTGCGCCAGCACCTCCAGCGTGTACGGCTTGCTCAGGAAGTCGATGCCCGGGTCGAGGATGCCGTGCTGGGCGATGATGTTCTCGGTGTAGCCCGACGTGAAGAGAACGCGCGTCTCGGGGTGCGCCTCGGTCAGTAGGGCGGACAGTTGGCGGCCATTCATCCCGGGCATGATGACGTCGGTTAGCAGGAGGTGAATGGCTGCCTGCCTGGCCGTGGCCAACGCCACGGCCTCGGCCCCCGATCCCGCCATCAGGACCTCGTAGCCGAAGGCTGCCAGCGAGCGCGAAACCAGCTCACGCACCCGCTGCTCATCCTCCACCACCAAGATGGTCTCCTTGCCCCCGCGCAGGGCCGACGGATCGTCAGGCGACGGGGTGGTCAGGCGCTCCGCGTCCTCGTCCACCACCGGCAGAAAGATCTTGAACGTGGTGCCCTTGCCGACCTGGGAATAGACGTCGATGAACCCGTTGCTCTGGCGAACGGCCCCATAGGTGGTGGCCAGGCCCAACCCCGTCCCCTCGCCGCGCGGCTTGGTGGTGAAGAAGGGCTCGAAGAGGTGGGCCTTCACCTCGTCGCCCATCCCCACGCCCGTGTCGCTGATGGCGAGCATGACGTAGCGGCCGGGCTCGGCCAGGGGGTGGTTGCGCTGGTAGGCGCTGTCCAGGGTGATGGCCGCGGTCTCGATGACCAGCGAGCCCCCGTTGGGCATGGCGTCGCGCGCGTTGACCACCAGGTTGACGATGGCCTGTTCCAGCAGGCCCGGGTCGGCACGCACGCTGCCCAGGTCCTCGCCCGGGACGGTGCGCAGATGGATGTCTTCGCCGATAAGCCGCTTGAGCATCTTGTCCATGCGGCCAATCAGCTCGTTGGTATCCAGCAGCCGCGGCGCGATGACCTGCTTGCGGGAGAAGGCGAGCAACTGACGCGTGAGGGCCGCCGCGCTCAGGGTGGCCTCGCGAATCTCACCCAGACTCTCGTCCACGGGCTGCCCGTTACGCGCCTTGCGTTGGGCCAACTCCGCGTTGCCCAGGATGGCGGTGAGCAAGTTGTTGAAGTCGTGGGCCACGCCACCCGCCAAGCGCCCGATGGACTCCATCTTCACGGCGTGCTGTAGCTGATCCTGCAGCGTCTGGCGCTCGGCCTCAGCGCGCCGCCGCTCGGTGATGTCGCGGATGTTGATCACGATGCCGTCCACACCCGGCTCACCCAGGTGGTTCACCAGCAGGCCCTCGAACCAGCGGTACTGCCCCTCCTTGTCTCTGTACCGCCACTCGGCCACCGCCACGCGGCCCGGGTGCTCGGCCACTTCGTGTAGGTCCCGCAGGCAACGCTCGCGGTCCTCCGGCGCGATAGCGTCGGTGTGCCCCTTGAGGTCCATCTCGCCTAACTTGTGCCCGGTAATGGCCTCCACGGCACCGTAGACCGCCTTTTGCTGGCCCTGGCGGTCCAGGATGAGGATGACGTCGCGCGAATTGGCCACCAGGGTCTGCAGCCTCTGCTCGCTCCCGCGCAGGGCCGCCTCACTGGCCTGCAGCGAACGCAGACGCGCGGCCTCGCGCTGCTTCTCGTGGCGACGCAAGGCCGCCATGAGCAGACTCACGCCGAAGACCATGTGAAGCATCGCGACAGCCGCCGTGACCTCAGAATGGGTAAACCGAAAGAGGATCACCGCCAGGGTCGTGCTGCCGACCGCGAGCAAGATGATGGCCACGGCCCACCGGAGCGCGAGGAGCGCCGTGGCCACCAAGATGGGGATGAGCGGCGCCACGAGGAGGGAGAGCGGACGATAGGGTGTGGCGATGGCCGTGGCCCCCACGGGAACCAGGGTGGCGATCACCAGGTAACTCAGCAGGCCGAGGCGATAGCGCCCCAGGCGAATCAGGAGGTAGCAGCCCACGAGCAGCAGCGCACCCGACGCCAACAACATGGCCTGCCGACGCCCCGCGTCCGAACGCTCCCCCACGAGGTGCTGCAGCACCC
>JAEXQJ010000272.1 GCA_023438785.1 Pseudomonadota bacterium | reverse complement strand
GCCCTCCAGGGAGCTGAATGGACCAGGGCCAGACGCCGGGAGCAGATTCGGGCTACGACCTCCGAGACCCGCACACCCTAAGTGCGTTGGCCGTCTCCTTACGGCTTGGCGGCGGACTCTGGCTCGAGGTCTAGGTCTCGGCTCGATTTGGCGAGATACATGGCGCTCTCACCTTTGCCGAGTTGGAGCACGACGGATGCACCGAACAGCTTCGGCAAGCGGGAACTCATTGCAATCATCGAACGATTGGCGGCGGCATCGGTCTCAGCACTGATGGACACTTTGCAGAGTGTCGACCCGCAGTGGACCATGCTCGCCTTGGCCTGGTCCAGAGCGCCGGGGATCACGATATCTCGAAGCGCTCGCTCCATTTCGCCTGCCTTGGCTGGATCCTGGGGTGCCGTGAACATGCGCTCGTCGAGCATCTCGGCCGTGTGGGCCGCGGGATCCAAGTCCGGCGCCGGGGGCGTGGCGGAGACCTGAGCAGGAGGAGCCTCGGCGGCCCTTGGCGCCGCCGCAAGCGCGCCCAGCATGGCGTCCTTCCGGCGAAGCTCCGCGCGCAATCGCTGCAGTTCCTTCGAATCGCCGGAGCTTGCCTCGTCGGTCGAGTCGGCAAGCTCCGGCATTGAACGTGTAGTCTCCGCCTGGTGGCTCTGTTGGCGCGCGGACGACGAACGCAGCCATTGGACAGCGCCGACGACGTTGCCCGCGACCAGCAGTCCACCCACGACGAAGTACACGCTCTTCATGCAATCCTCCGCATTACGGACGCGCCAGGCGCGCCCGTGGTCCTAGCAAATCAGGGCCGGCTGGCGTCGCAATACAGGTCGATGGAGTAGGTGTTCGTTGCGTTGTTGTAGCCATACGTCTTCAGCACCAACGCGTTCCGGTTCGGGCTGGCGATAGTGACGACCTCCTCGTCCGCGGTGCTATACGAGCCGCCGACGAGCGTTCCGTCTGGCCTGTAGACCTCCATGTCCAAGTCTCCCGAGGCGTTGGTGAAGTGGATCTTGACCTGCCTGATCAGGCCGACCCCACAAACGAGCATATGGTAGTCCACATCGCCGGCAGGTGAGATCGACTCCGAGGCGCCCCACCAAGTCTGGGCGCCATTCGTGAGGTAGGTGCTGGCAGCGCCATACCAAGTCAACGGTGTCATCATGTTGGTGTTGTCATACGGCTCAACTGCCTGGGACGACCCTTCCCAGGCGGCGGCGCCGCCGACAGCGATGCAAAGGGCCACAATCTTGCGCATTCTATTCATGGTGCTTCTCCTCGTCCTCACAACAACCGGAACAGTTCCATACGCACCTCAAGTGCACGTTCGCTGAGCACGAAATGCTGTCCCTCCATCTCGCCCCATCGCAGGGCGAGAATAATTCCGCGGCTGGCCATCGGACAACACAGAAAATTTATGAGTTCACATGCCACCGCGGACCGACTCTCGCTCGCCGCCGCCTAGGACATGCCCATGGGCAACAGCACATGCCTCGAGGACTCGCGCTACCGTCGTAAAGCACCGCGCGACGGTGCCCCTGCATACGCCATCCGTGTTATGTGACCAGACGGGTGCAAGGTGCCCACGGTCCACGAACCCTCCACCCGCCCATGTCTGGGGTCCCCCTGCCTTCGAGCACGTGAGACTGCGGACTCGGGGCTTGTTGGGCAGAAGACATGGAGAGCGTGACTGAAGAAGCGCCAAGACGTCTGACCCTCGTGCTGAGCCCGCGCGGGCACCTGCTCCTCGAAGACCGGGCGGACGCGGCGGAGTTGGAGCCGGGGTTGGCTGGGCGACTGCGCGCGGCCTTCGCCCGCGGGGTGGGGCATGGGCTCCTTCGACTCGGGGCAGGCGAGGTGCGGGCGGTGTTGCCGCCAGAGCTGACGTACTGGCGCGATTTCGGTGGGCGCTACGTCACCGCGCTTTGTGGACAGGCCGGAGGCGACGAGGCAGAGCCGCACGCGCTACTTCCGGCGGCCAACGAGCTGGCTGAGCTGGTGCTGGCGGCGCCACCCATGATGGGTGGCGAGTACCTGTCGTCGACGGTGCTCGCGACGTTGTGGGACGCCCTCGGTGCGGCTTTGGCGGTGGAGCTGCGGGAGTCCGCCCAGTCGCTGGCAGGCTTTCTCAAGGGCCTGCATCCCGCTTGGAACCTGGTGGGGCGGGTTCATTTCAACCTGGCGGAGAATCGGCGGGACGAGGCGGCTCCCTTCGCCTTTCTGGCCACGTACACCACGCGCCTCTCGGCGCAGGGCAAGGCCCAGCATCTCCCGCTCGGCCAGGCGCTGCGCGAATACGCGGGCGCTGCCAACCGAGAGCGGCTCTCGTCGCTGCTCGTCCCGGTGCAACGGGCCGCTGAAGCTTGCGCGTGGTTGAAGGCCATGGTGGACGCGGGCGAGATCTTCCATCCGCTGCGCTGGTCGCCAGAGGAAGCGATGCGCTTTCTCACCGATGCTCCGTCTATCGAGGCCGCGGGTGTGGTGGTGCGGATGCCGGCCGGATGGCGGGCGAATCGGCCACCCCGACCGCAGGTGAGCGTGAGCATTGGCGCGAAGCCGCCGGTTGGCCTGGGTAAGGAGGCCCTGCTCGATTTCCGCATGGCGGTCACGCTCGACGGCGAGGTGTTGAGCGCGGCTGAGAGGCGCGAGTTGCTGTCGAAATCGGACGGCCTGGCGTTGATCCGCGGTCGCTGGGTCGAGGTCGACCGCGCGCGATTGGCCGAGGCGCTGAAACGCTACCAAGAGCTCGAGAAGGCAGCCGCCGCCGACGGCGTGACGTTCGCCGAGGCCATGCGCCTCGTGGCACGCGCGGAGGTGGGCGAGGGTAGCGGCGCCGACGCGGTGGCCGACTGGGTCGGCGTGGAGGCCGGCCCCTGGCTCGCGCAGACCCTGGCGGGGTTGCGCAGTCCCGAGGGCCTGGCGCGGCTCGATCCGGGCAGGGCGCTCAAGGGCACCCTGCGGCCCTACCAGCAAGTCGGCGTGCGCTGGTTGCACCTGCTGGCACAGCTCGGTCTGGGTGCCTGCTTGGCCGATGACATGGGCCTGGGCAAGACCATCCAGGTCCTGTCCTTGCTGCTGGTGCAGAAACGCGCGGCCAAGGGCCATCTGCGTCCGAGTCTGTTGGTGGCGCCGGCCTCGCTGCTGGCCAACTGGGTCGCGGAGATCGAGCGATTCGCGCCCAGCCTGAAGGTCATGGTGGCGCATCCGTCCTTTCTGCCGGCCACGGAGCTCAAGAACCTCCCGGCAGGGCGTGTGGCCGAGGTGGATCTCTGCCTGACCAGCTACGGCTCACTGTTGCGCCTGCCCTGGCTCGCAAGCACCGATTGGCATCTGGCGGTGATCGACGAAGCCCAGGCCATCAAGAATCCGGAGGCCAAACAAACGCGTGCGCTCAAACAGGTCCGGGCGCGGGCGCGACTGGCGCTCACCGGAACACCCGTGGAGAACCGACTGGGAGACCTGTGGTCGATCTTCGATTTCATCAACCCGGGGCTGCTGGGGACGGCCAAGGAATTCACGAATCTCGCGAAGGCCCTGGCGGCCCGCCGCCCCGCTGCCTACGCGCCCCTGCGCAATCTGGTGCGGCCGTACATCTTGCGGCGGCTGAAGACCGACAAGACGGTGATCGCGGATTTGCCCGACAAGACCGAGCTGAAGGCGTTTTGCTCGCTTAGCCGAAAGCAAGCGGCGCTGTACCAGGACGCGGTCGACGAATTCGCCCAGGCCCTCCGTCAGGCGGAGGGCATCAAGCGCCGCGGCCTGGTGCTGGCCACGCTGATGCGCCTGCGCCAGATCTGCAATCATCCCTCGCAGTGGCTGGGCGACAATGCCTGGCACGAGGCGGAGAGTGGCAAGTGGGAGCGATTGCGGGAAATCGCCGAGGTCATCGCGGCCAAGCAGGAGAAGATGCTTGTCTTCACGCAGTTTCGCGAGATGACTGAGCCGCTGGCTGGGTTTCTAGGCGCTGTGTTCGGCCGACCTGGGCTGGTGCTGCACGGGGAGACCGCGGTGAAGAAGCGCCAGTCGCTGGTGAAGCGCTTCCAGGAGGACGAGACCATTCCCTTCTTCGTGCTCTCGCTCAAGGCTGGCGGCTCGGGTTTGAACCTCACGGCCGCGTCCCACGTGGTGCACTTTGACCGGTGGTGGAATCCCGCGGTGGAAAACCAGGCCACTGATCGCGCCTTTCGCATCGGCCAAACCAAGAACGTGCTGGTGCACAAGTTCGTTTGTCGCGGGACCGTCGAGGAGAAGATGGACCAGCTCATCGAGTCCAAGCGGAAGCTGGCCCACGACCTGCTAGATAGCGGCGACGAGGTCTCGCTGACCGAGATGAGAGACGACGAGCTGCTCAGGCTGGTTGCGCTGGACGTGAAGAGCGCGATGCGCGAGATCTGATCCATGTTCTTCCAATGGCGTCCGTATGTGTCTGTGGCCGAGCGTCGGAGGAAAGCGGCCGCCGCTATGGCCAGGCGTGCGAAGCAGGGCCTCGCCGTGTCGCCGGTCGTGCTCGAGGACCGAACCATCGCGCGGACCTTCTGGGGAAAAGCGTGGTGCGAGAATCTGGAGAGCTACAGCGACTACGCCAACCGCCTGCCGCGCGGGCGCACTTACGTGCGCAACGGGTCGGTGGTGGATCTGCAGATTGGCCCCGGCGAGGTGAAGGCCACCGTGGCGGGCTCCGAGCTGTACGAGGTCAGGGTGACGGTGGCGGCGCTGCCGAAACCGCGCTGGCGGGCCATCTGCGCGGACTGCGCGGGCGCGATTTCGTCACTCCTGGAGCTGCTGCAGGGGCGCCTCTCCGCGGGGGTAATGGAACGCCTCTGCCAGCAAAAGACCGGCCTGTTTCCGTCGCCAAACGAAATTGGGCTTTCGTGCAGTTGTCCCGACTGGGCCTCCATGTGCAAGCACGTCGCCGCCGTGCTCTACGGCGTGGGTGCGCGCCTCGATGACAGCCCCGAGCTGCTCTTCAAATTGCGGCAAGTCGACGAGAAGGCGCTCATCGCCAAAGCCAGCCGCCGTCTGCCCCTGGCCCAGCGACGCCCGGCCGCCGACAAGGTCGTGCGCGACGAGGACTTGTCCGCGCTCTTTGGCCTCGAATTGGCCACGGACACGTGTCCCAAGGTCGCCCGCGCGAGGCATGGGGGGACCCGGCCTGCGCGCAAGAAGCCGGCGAAGGCGCCGCCCAGGAAGAAGGCGGCCCCTGCCGCTTCGCGAGCCACCAGCGCGAGAAGATCCGCGCGGAAAGCGACGCGAACGCGGAGATGACGACGCTAGATCCGCCGCACGCCCATTGCATGAACCGACGTGGCGGAGAACGAGGTGAGCCTCTACAGGTGCCGACCGCTGATCTTCAGCCCGGGCACCCGTTCGAAGTGGTCTAGGTTGCGTGTCAACAGGACCCCGCCAGAGGCCAAGCACACGCCGGCTATCAGGTAGTCGGCCATCCCGATACCTCGCCCGTCTTTCTCGAGCAGACGCCGCACTTCCGCGGCTCGCTCGCTTGCCTCCGTGGAAACGGCAAGCACCGTCAGGGCCTCAAGAAGGCGCGCCACCGTGTCCCGCTCCGTCGCGGTTTTGGCCCCGCTGAGCAACTCGAAATTGTTGATGGCCGTCGTGGCGAGGTGGCCCGTCTCGATTTCCAGTCTGATTCGCCCTGCCCAGGGCGAACGGCCGCGCAGATAGTCGATGAGGACGTCGGAGTCGGCAATCATCATCGCCAACTGCTCCGGATTTGTTGGATCGACGCCTCCAATTCATCTGCTGCCTTCCCCTCCATCGAGCCCTCCAACCCCAGCGCAGTCTTGATCCGGGCTTCCCGCGACTCGTTCTCTGCCAGCAGACGATCTATGGCCTCCTGCACCAGCCGCGAAAATCCTTTTTCGCCACGCTGTGCCGCGAGCTCAAGCAGGCGAGCGCGCTGTTTGTCCGGAAGCTCTATGGTGGTCCTCATGTCTTGAGTCTGACATGCATGCACATGCATGTGGCAGCAAAAAGACAATCAAATCAATGGCGTAAGCGTTGCGATTCGTGCTGCCCCCGGGGCATGGCGTCCATGGCCCAGGCGGCCGCGCTCGCAACTAGCGCGGGACGGTGTGACCGGCGGCGAGCTCGAGCTTCCGGTACTCGTCGATCTGGGCCAGGAAGATCCGCACGATTTCGGGGTCGAACTGGGTGCCGCTGCAGCGCTCCATCTCGCCGCAGGCGATGACGTGGGGCAGGGCCTTGCGGTAGGCCCGGTCTGTGGTCATGGCGTCGTAGGCGTCGGCCACGGCCACGATGCGACCGATGAGCGGGATGTTGTCGGAGCGCAAACCCTGGGGGTAGCCCGAGCCGTCCCAGGCCTCGTGGTGACAGTAGCAGCCGGGGACGATGTCGCGCATGAAGGGGATGGGTTCCAGGATGCGCTTGCCCTTGGCCGGGTGCGACCGGAACATGGCCAGCTCCTCGGGGGTGAGCTTGCCCGGCTTGTTGAGGCGGTCGTTGCGTATGCCGATCTTGCCCACGTCGTGCAGCAGGCCGACCTTCACGACCGTCTCGATCTGCGATTCGGGCATCCGCATGCCCATGGCGATGAGCCGGGCGTAGATGGAGACACGCTCTGAATGGCCGCGGGTGTAGCGGTCCGATTCCTCCAGGGCGTGGGCGAACCCGATGATGGTCTGCTTGAAGTTTTCTTCCAGCGAGACGTTGGCCCGGGTGAGGTCCTTGTTGGCGTCCAGCAGGCTCTCGTAGAGCCGGGCGTTCTCGATGGAGACCGCGGCACGGCTGGCGAGCACGTACAGCATCTTGCGCTGGCCCTCGCTGAACTTGGCGCCCTTGGTGTAGCTGTACGCGTTCAGCATACCGATGATGCGGCCCTTGAACTTGAGGGGGCTGGAGCAGAAGCTCACCAGCCGTTTCTCGGGCGGTCCCGAGAGAAACCGATGGGCGCGCGCGCCGTGGACGAGCAGCGGCTTGTCCTCTTGGAAGAGCGGCAAGACCTCGCCCAGGTTCAGCGTCGGCGCCCGCTCCTCCGGGCCAAAGCGCAGCGAGACCTTGTGCGCGTGCTCCACGAAGGGTCCCGGCGGATCCCCCGGCTGACGCGCGTGCCCGGGGCTCTCCAGCAGCAGGCTGACCACGTCCGCGTCCACCGCATCGAGGACCGCGTCCAGGACCAGATCCAGGACGCGCTCGACGGAGAGCGAGGTCGCGATGGCCTCGCTGATCTTGTAAATCGACAGGGCGTCCTTGAGGCGCAGGTTCTCGTGCTGCAGGCGTTGGCGGTCCAGGCCGCGCTGCACGATGTGGACGACCTCCTCGACGCGGAATGGCTTGAGGATGTAGTCGTACGCGCCGTGCTTCATGGCCTCGATGGCCGTCTCCACGGTGCCGAAGCCCGTCATGATGACCGTCAGCACCGGGATGCCCAGCTCGGTGATCTTTTCGATCAACTCGAGCCCGCTCATGTTGGGCATCTTGAGGTCGGAAATGACCAGGTTGTAGCTACGCCGCTGCAGCTCCTGCAGGGCCTGCACCCCATCCTCCACGGTGCGCACCACGTAGCCCTCCAGGCCCAGGAAGTCCGAGAGGATCTCGCGAATCACCCTCTCGTCGTCCACCACCAGAATACGCGGGCTCTCCGGGTTGAAGGTGTACTCCAGGCGTCCCGGTGAGAAATCCTCGGCACTCTCGTCGGTAGGAATGCCTGGGTCGATTGTTGCCATGAAACTGCGCCCGGCCAGCAGTTTACCTCAACCGGCGCCGGAAGAACCCGTCCCGCGTCGCCTTGCGCGCGTCATTCTTCGAAGTCGCGGCGGAGGCGACGATGCGCAGGCGGGCGAAGCAATTCGGGCGGTCCGGCGTGCTTGCGGATACAATTCCTCTCCCGCGATGCTGCTCGCCGTCGACATTGGGAACACCCAGACCGCCCTGGGCCTGTTCGCGGGTCAGGACCTGCGCGTGGATTGGCGGATCGAAACCCGCGTCGAGCGCACCGCCGACGAGTTGGCCGCCCTGTTGCGTGGACTGCTGGACCTCGAGGACATCGCGATGGGCGAGGTCACCTCCGCCATCATTTCGTCCGTCGTGCCACCCGCCACGGCGCCCATGGAGCGCCTCTTCTCTGACTACTGGGCCGTTAATGCCTTGGTGGTCGGACCGGGCATGAAGACCGGGATGCCCGTGCTCTACGAGAACCCACGCGATATCGGCGCGGACCGCATCGTCAACGCGGTGGCGGCCCATGCCCGCTGGCCTCAAGGGGCCATCGTGGTCGACTTCGGAACCGCCACCACCTTCGACGTGGTCACGGCGCGAGGTGAGTACGCGGGCGGTGTCATCGCGCCCGGGCTGGCCGTGTCGGCCGACGCCCTGTACCGCTCCACCTCGAAGCTCCCGCGCGTCGAGATCGTGCGGCCCAAGCACGTGGTGGGAACCAACACCGTGGCCAGCATCCAGGCGGGACTGGTGTTTGGCTACGCGGGTATGGTGGACGCGTTGGTGGGGCGGATCCGTGCTGAGCTGGACTACGAACCCTTCGTGGTCGCGACCGGCGGGCTGGGCCCCCTGGTGGCGCGCGAGTCCGCCACTATCCAGGCCTGCGACGCCCTCCTGACCTTGCGCGGACTGCGGATCCTCCATGAGCGCAACGTCTGAGCGCGCGCCCCTGTCGTTGCCCCTTCAGCCCCTGGTCGAGGCCGCGTTGCCCGGTCCGGTGGCCAAACTGATGGCCGGGCCCGCTCCGGCCAAGCTGATGGCCGCGCGGGGTATGACCACGCTCCGGCCAGTCGAGCTGCTGCTGGCCCTCTACCAGCTTTCCTTCGACGCCGACGCCAGCATACGCGCCGCCGCGCTGGCCGCCCCCGCCGCTTTCCCCGACAACGTCATTGTGCCGCCGCTGCGCGAGGCTCTGCCGGCCGCCGTGTTGCACTTCTTTGGCGACCGCCTGCCCGCTGCCCGCTCGGCCGCCATCGAGCAGATCCTCTACAACGTGGCCACGGCCGACGAGACCTTCGTCCTTCTGGCCCAGCGTCTGGACGAGCGTGGGTTGGAGATCATCTTCACCAACGAGGTGCGCCTGCTGCGCCACCCGGCCATCGTCGAGACCCTGTTCGCCAACCAGCGGGCGCGTATGTCGTCCGTGAACCGGGCCCTTGAGTTGTGCGCGCGCCACGGCCTTCGCCTGGACAGCATCCCCGGGTTCGAGGACATCGTGGCCGCCATCCGCCACGACCCGGAGGCCCTGGACCCGAACGCGACGGATGTGCGCTTCGCGGCTGCCCTCGCCAGCACGGACGCCGAAGGCCCGCCCGAGCCCGTCGAGCCCGCCGCGGAGCCGAGCAAGCCGGAGCACCCACGCGCCACCGGTTCGTCCGTCATCAAGTTCGAGACGCTGAAGATCTTCGAGAAGATTCGGCTGGCCACGGTAGGTAACGCCTACTGTCGCAATGCCCTCATCCGCGACAGCAACAAGCTGGTCGCCATGGCGGTGGTGCGCTCGCCGCAGATGACCAGCCTGGAGATCGCGCGCATCGCCACCAGCACCGCGGTGTGCGACGACGTCATCCGCTACATCGCCAACAACCGCCAGTTCAACAAGGACTACGCCGTCAAGATGGCCCTGGTGAAGAACCCCAAGTGCCCACTCGCCTCGTCCATGCATTTCCTGAGCTACCTGCACCAGGATGATCTGAAGGATCTGTCGCGATCCAAGAACGTGCCCAGTGCCTTGGCCATCGGGGCCAAGAAGCTCCTGCAACAGCGGGAGTCGAGGAAGTAGTGGTCGCCGCGAATCGCTGGCACACCCGCATCGGCACGCTGCTGGCCGCGCCCGACCGGGCCTTGGCGCGCATTCAGATGGAGGGGCGGGGGGCGGTGGTCGATTCGCTGCGACTCCTGCTGCTCGGCCTTTTGTGCTTCCAGGTGCCCGAGTTGGCGCGGGCCGCCGCGGTGGCGCGCGACATCTCGTGGAACAGCGCCCTCACCGGCTTGCTCAACCTGCTGGCCCAGGAGTTCCGTGCCGCGCTCATCGGGGTCGTGCCGGCGGGCCTGGCCATTACGCTCCTTGCCGGGCGAGGGCGGCGCGATCCGGGCCTCGATATCGAGCTGGGCGCCGCGTCCTTCGTGCCCTATTTCGCCCTGTCGGGGCTGGGCCGCCTGCTCGGCCCCACGCCCGGGCTGGGGCTGCCGCCGCTCGTGAGCAGCGCCCTGGCGGCCGCGGGCATGCTTTGGGCGCTGGTGCTGGTCGGCCTGGCCATTCGTTTGGCCCGTCGCCGACCCGTGCCCGTCGCGTCGAACCTTCCGGCCCCGGCGTCGCCCTGGCCCGATTCGGTCACCCGTCGTGGCAACGATGCGGCCGCGGTGCAGGGATTCGTGCTCGCGGCCGCGTTGGTGACCAATCTGATTTGGGTGAGTCGCCACTCGGGCGAGCTCGGCCCGCTCGGCCCTGGCCGTCCGGCCCCCGAATTCACGCTGCCGCGGGTAGATGGAACGCCGGGAACCGTGTCCCTGTCCTCACTGCGCGGCAAGGTCGTGGTGCTCGATTTTTGGGCGCGTTGGTGCCCGCCCTGCTTGGCCATGCTGCCCGATCTGCACGCCCTGCGCGACGAGTGGCACGCGCGCGGCGTGGAGTTCCTGGGCATCAACGCGGAAGGCTCGCTGGCGGACCGCGAGGAGATCGAGGTCTTCCTGCGTGAGCATCCGTCCCCCTATCCCGTGCTCCTCGATGACCAAGAGGTCGGGGGCCTATACCGAGTCAGCTCCGTGCCGCATCTGGTGCTCATCGATCGCCAGGGCCACATCCGCCGCGTGGTGATCGGCCAGATGCCTCGGGCACAACTGGCCGCGCTGCTGCGTCTGGCCGTCGACGAGCGGCCTGGCCAGTAGCCCGCACCTCAGTGGTGGGGCATCGGGCCGGTGCTCTACAATGCTCGCGTGCGGCTCGGCCGATACGTCCTGGCAGAGGCCTCCATCCTGTGCGGCCTTCTGGCCCTTGGCTCCCTGGCCACCTGGGCCGGCGCGGGCCTGGTGCGTCGATCGAGCCCGGCCGGCAAGCGTGCAGAGACTCAGGCCTTCCTGCCGCGCGCCGAGGCGACCCTGCCCAATCCGGCCATCGCCGAAGAAACGGCGGGCACCTTCCTGGGCATGTCGGACGAGATGCTGCTGGAGCGGGTGCGTGGCCAGCCTATCGTCCGCATGAAACTGAACCGGGGCGGCTCCTCGCTGTCGTTTCGCGTGGATCTGGCGGACGGGACCCGCGCCGCCTTCAAACCCGCCCAGACCAACCTGCAGACCATCCCGCGCAAGGAAGTGGCGGCCTATCGCTTGAATCGGCTGCTCGGTCTCAATGCGGTGCCACCGGCTGCCACGCGCATGGTCAGCCGCGAGGAGATGTTCGGCAAGCTGCATCCCGAAACCCAGGCCGCCTTGCCCCGTATCCGCGCCGAGACGCTCTTCAATCCGGCCGGACTGACCGCCGGCGTGGTCATGTATTGGGTTCCCGAGATCAAGGACTCGGGCCTGGACACTCCCGAGGGCATCCAGACCAGCATGCAGTGGCTGACCCAGGGGCAGCCCATCCCCTCGCAGAAGCGGCCCCTGGCTGCGCAGCTTTCACAGGTCATTTTGTTCGATTTCCTCACCGAGAACCCGGACCGCTACAGCGGCGGGAATCTGCTCACCTCGGGCGATGGGGCGCGCCTGCTGTTCATGGACAACACCATGGCCTTCTTTCTGGATCCCACGGGGAACGAGCAAACCCGTTCGCGCCTCTTGCGCGTGCAGCGTTTCTCGGCGCTGATGGTCCAGGCGCTCGACCGCATCACCGTGCCCACGCTGGAGCGCCTGCTGTCCCGCGGCCCACGCGACGACTACGAGATCCTGACCGCCGGCGAGATTCGCGCGGTGGTTGCCCGGCGTGACTTTGCCAAGCGCCACATCGACAGCCTGATAGCGGCCTACGGCCTGCGCAACGTGCTGGCGTTTCCCTGAGCGTCGAGGCTCAGCTCAGCTCGATCATGCGCAGCATGGAGCGGGCGGCGCGCTCGCGCACGTCCTCGGGGACGGCCACGCGCTGCTCCTCGGGCTCGTCGCGCAGGGTCTGATAGACGGCCTCCAGATCGATGGCCTTCATGTGCTCGCACAGGCGGCAGGGTTTGTAGAACTGCTTTTCCGGGTGCTCAAGCTCAAGCCGCACCACCAGGCCGCATTCGGTGAGGATGGCCAGCCGGTTCTTCTCGGGATGGGTCTGCACGTACCTGGCCATCTGCGCGGTGGACATGACCTCGTCGGCCGCGTTCTGCAGCTCGGGCCGCACCTCGCCGTGCACGATGACCACCGCCTGCGGGTCGTCGCGGCGGATGCGCTCGATGTCGGCCACGCCCATCTGGTGGTGCACGTGACAGGCACCCTCCCAGGCAAACACGTTGCCCTGCAGGCCGGCGCGCTCACCCTCGCGAATCAGCGGCTCGATGCGCTCGGCGTACTCGCGCGGGTGGAATTGGTGCGGGTCGGGCGGCGGCAGGTACATGCGACGGGTCTTGAGCGCCACCTGGTACGCCAGGTTCTGGTCGGGAACGAAGAGCAGATCAGGAACACCCATGCGCTCGGCGATCTTCACCGCGTTCGAGCTGGTGCAGCACACGTCCGACAGCGCCTTCACGTTGGCGTAGGTGTTTACGTAGGTCATGGTCGCGAACCGGCGACCCGCCGCGCGCAGGAAGTCCTGCCTTTCCTCCAGGTCGTCCACGTCCATCTCGGCCAGCGAACACAGGGCGCGTTGATTCGGCAAATACACCGGCAGGTGAGGCGCCAGCGTGTAGCAGCCCTCGGCCATGAAGCGCACGCCACAGAACACGACCAGGCGCGCCTCGACGTCCCGGGCCCGCACGGCCAGCTCGAAGGAATCGCCGACCACATCCGCGACGGCTTGCACCTCGGGCACCTGGTAGTTGTGTGCCGGGATGAAGGCCTGCTTCTCTTTCTTCAGACGGGCAATCTCATTCCACAGCCAGACAACCCGGTCGGCCCGGCTTTCCTCGACCTGGCCCTTGCGCACGAGTTGCTCGATGGCGACGTCGAACATGGTGGATGTCTACCAGCGGCGGTGGGCAAAAGCACGCGGCCACCTGTCATTCCCTCGTCGCTGCGGCGCCGACGTCGCACACGCTCGCCTCACCACGCACGGCTGGCCTGGGCCTCAGCCTGAGCCCGCTTGCTGGCGGCGCGGCGGAGCTCGGTGGCCGTGGGGCCGGGGCCCAACTCGTCGAAGGCGTCCTCTCCGTGACCGGGGCCGATGGCCCCACGGAGGTAGGCCTTGTATTCGAATGTGTCGGAGTGCTTCTCGTTGTGGCAGCGCGTGCAAACCGACTCCGGCGTCTTGGTGCGGATGGCCAGGGGCTTCTCGCGCCCCTTCTTCTCCACATGGAGCGAGCCTGGGCCATGGCACGCCTCGCATTGAACACCCTCCAGCCCTTTCGTGTGTCCCACCGTGCTGCCGCCCACCTCGCCAAAGCCGACCACGTGGCAGCTCACGCAATCCTCGTTGGCGCTCTTGCCTGCCTTGACCAGCACGTTCCAAGCCTTGGCGTGGGGGGTGCGTCGGCAGAAGCGTGCGGAGGCCTTGTGGCAACCCACGCATTTGGCTTGGCCCACGTAGTACGCCCGACCGGGCTCGGCCGCGGGCGGGGGCGGAGAGGCCCGCAGCGTGGCGGCGCCGACCTCCTTGTCGAGGCGTCGCATGCTGGCCGCCAGCGCGGGATCGCGCGGCAGAGTGCGGCGGAGGGGCACGAGCTCGTTGGTGAAGTAGGAGCCCTGGGATGGGGACTGCCAGGAGGCGTTCTTCAGGCGGTCCCGCTCGATACGCATCGCCTCGCGTTCCTTGCGTTTGCCGGCCACGAACGCCTGGTCAGCCGCGCCGTCCTTCTCCCATTTCACCAAGTCGGTCTCCATCTGCCCCAGGCGACGTTCGAGCTCTGCCAGCCGCAGACGATTGGCCGCCACACCGCCGGCGTCCGCAAGCACCTGCTGGCTGTCGCGGGGGCCGCGCAGGACGATGTCCAGCCTGCCGATGCGCTCCATTTCCGGCGTGGGCGCCAGCAGGTGGGCGTTGCCGACCCTCTCAGCGCGGGCTTGGCCGCCACCCACCTCCTTGCCCACGATCACGAAATCCACATTCGCGGCACGCGCCACCGCCCGGGCTACCGTTCGGTCCAAAGGCGCCAGCACGATTACGATCTCGGCGCCCTTCGAGCGCAGCCGCGCCGCCTCCGCCTGCGCAGCGGACACGGGCTCTTCTGCGTGAATCCCCAACTTACGTGCCAGCGCCGGCTCAGCCAGGCCCATCACAGCCACGCTGATGCCCCCGACCTGCTTCACCACGGATGGCGCCACGAAGGCGGCGTCAGCGAGGTTGGCCGCGAGTCGTTTGGGCTGAATCCTCTCCACACCGCGCGCCGCGTCCGCCTCACCCAGGCCCACACCACCCAGAGGCAACCGGGAGACTTCTCGGGCCCAAAAGGCTGCTACCAGGTCGGCGGACTCCTGCTTGCGCGCCGAAATAGCGCCTCTGGGATAGGACATGTTGCCGGCGTCCACGAAGAGCACGGCTCCCTTGTGGGCTGCCCGCCGCACCAGGGCCGTCATGCGCGAAAAATCCCCCAGCGGATCGCTCGTGCAGCCGCACGGCTCCAGGGTCCCGTAGGCCTCTGCCGAGTAGAACACGGTGATTCGTCGTTCTGCCGCGGGGCTTGCCGCTGCGGGCAAGGGACGCGAAGCCACGGCGGCGGTGGCCACGAGCAAGACCGGCGCTAGAAGGTGATTCATGAGCCGAGCGAAAAATCGCACACCCGAGGCCCGCTGTCACACGCGCCTTTGACGCGATGGGCGCCGCGGCGCGGCGACTGACGCTGAAGAAGAACCTTCGCCTTGACTTTCCCGCGCGTTATAATCACTCTCTCCCGCTGGCTCACGACGAGCCCCACGAGGAACTCCACAACATGGCCGTGACCCTACGACTCACCCGCGGGGGAGGAAAAAAGTCCCCGCACTATCGCGTTGTCGCCTCCGATACCCGGAGCCCCCGAGATGGCCGCCTGATCGAGCAGGTCGGTACCTACGATCCCAGGTCGAACCCCCCCGAGGTCAAGTTCGATATGGTTCGCTTGGACCATTGGCTCGCCGCCGGCGCTGTGCCCAGCGAGACGGTCGGCCAGCTAATCAAGAAAGCCCGCCGCGCGGCGCCGGAAGCGCCAGCCAAGTCGTGATCCCGTGACCGACGGCGTTGCGTCTCCTTCCGTTGAGAGCTCCGAAAAGGCACCGCCCTTGCGGGAGCTGGTGCTTTACCTTGCGCGTGCGCTGGTGGAGCACCCGGACCAGGTGGCCGTCGAGGAGATCGAAGAGGCGGACGCAACCGTATTCGAGCTGAAAGTCGCTGAAACCGACCTTGGACGCGTCATCGGACGACAGGGGCGGACAGCCAAGGCGCTGAGGACTGTACTCTCTGCGGCCTCGGCCAAGATGAAGCGACGGGCCATACTCGAGATCCTCGAGTAGCACCCCAGCAGCGGCGAGATGGACGCCGATTGGCTGCCATTCGGCTTGCTGGGTCGTGCCCACGGTGTGGCGGGTGAAGTGCTCCTTCGCCCGTACGCCGCCGAGAGCCGCAGTCTGGATGCCTTGGCGTTGCCCCTGCCTACGGTGGCCAGCCAGGGCGGCCGGGCGCAGCCCCTCAGCCTGGTGGCTTTGCGGCGGGTTCCCGACGGCCTGCTCGTACGCTTCGAGGGCATTGCCACGCGCGACGAGGCCCGTGTTTTGACCGGTCAGGAGCTGCGGTTGCCGCGCAGTGCGCTGCCACCGCTCGGACCGGGCGAGTTCTACGTGGAGGATCTGCTCGGTTGCACCGTCATGGACACCCAGGGGCGTGACCGGGGCGTCGTGTCGGGGCTGTTTTGGAATGGGGCCCAGGATGTCATGGTGATCCGAAGCGAAGGCCAGGAAGAGGATGCTCTGGTGCCCGTGGTGGCCGAGTTCATCCAAGGACTGGACCGCATGGCCAGCCGCGTGCTGGTGGACTTCCATGACTAGCCAAGACGCCTGCACTCCGCGGCTCGCGATCGAGCTCATCACGCTGTTTCCTGAGCTGTTCGACTCGTTTCTGAAGACGAGTCTTCTGGGCAAGGCGATTGCCGCCGGGATCATCGGCGTGAACGCGACCAGTCCCCGGGACTTCGCGCCCGGCCGCCATCGCCAGGTGGACGATTCTCCCTATGGCGGGGGGCCGGGGATGATCTTGCGTCCAGATCCCGTGGCGGCGGCCATCGACGATGCGGAGGCGAAGCGCGGGCGCGCGCATCGGATTGTCCTCTCGCCGTCCGGGCGGCTCTTCGACCAGGAGACGGCTGCGCACTTGGCCACGCGTGGTCGCATCATGCTTATCTGCGGGCGATACGAGGGGATTGATGAGCGGATCTACGACCTCTACGCCGATGACGTGTTGAGCATTGGTGACTACGTCCTGGCGGGCGGCGAGGTTGCGGCCGAGGTGGTGATGGAGGCGGCGGCTCGTCTCGTGCCTGGGGTGCTGGGCTGCGAGGAGTCCACGGTGGTGGAGTCGTTCTCGGCGGGGCGACTGGAGTATCCCCAGTGGACGCGACCGCCCTCCTTCCGCGGATTGGAGGTGCCGCCGGTGCTGCTTTCGGGGAATCATCAGGAGGTCGCGCGTTGGCGCATGGGGGTTGCAGCGCAGCGCACGGTGCAAAGGAGGCCTGACCTGCTGGGGAGGCACCCTCTATCCGATGACGAGAAAAGGCTCGTGGACGCGAGCGATGCTCATGCCAAGGCGGGCCCCGCAACACGGTAGCCGCGGATTCCTGCGGTGAGGTGTTGACTGTCGGCTTCCTTCCGCGTAGTAAATACGCCCCCTCCTATAGAGTGGAACCATGAGCACGCACCCGCTGATCCAAGAGTACGAAGCTTCTTCCCTCCGCTCCGATATCCCGGAGTTTCGCCCCGGCGACAGCGTCAGGGTGCATACCTTGATCAAAGAAGGGGACAAGGAGCGCGTGCAGGTGTTCGAAGGTGTCTGCATCGACCGCCGCAGCGGCGCTTCGTCGGCCTCGTTCACCGTCCGCAAGATTTCGTACGGGGTGGGCGTCGAGCGCGTGTTCCCGCTCCATACGAACCGAATCGAGAAGATTGAGGTGATTCAGAAGGGCCGCGTTCGTCGGGCTCGCCTGAACTACCTGCGGGCGCTGCAAGGGCGCGCTGCTCGCATCAAGGGGGAGCGTGTGGGAGAAGCCGCGGCGGTGTCCGGACCCGAGACTGGCGCTGCGGCTCCGAGCGAATCGCCCGCGACCTGATTGGTCTGGGCAGGGGCGCGCGCTTCTGGGACGCGCGCCTACGTGTGCCACGCCGGCCGGTGCCGCGGCCCAGTCATGGCGTTCGGAACGCGTCTTTGACGTAGATCAGGTCGGCCTCGCTCCCATCGGGCGAGAAGGTCACGCCCGCGACGTCGAATCGGAAGTCGACCAGACCCGGGCTTCTGTCCTGCAGATAAAGCTGGGCGGCGCGGACCACGCGCGCCTGCTTGCTCCTGCTGATGGTCTCCAGCGGGTGCCCGCGCTCGATTCCCGTTCGAGAGCGAACCTCCACGAAGGCGCACACGCCGTGATCCAGGGCCACGATGTCGATCTCGCCCTCTGGCTTGCGCCAGTTGCGTGCGAGGATCTCGCAGCCCTGTGACCGAAGGTAATCTGCCGCTAGCTCCTCGGCCCGATCCCCGGTGCTTCGGCGTTCCGCCGCCGAGTGGGCAGCGGCCGTGCGCGCTGCCCCAGGTTCCTTCGGCGCTACTCGCAGGCGTTCGCTTCCTGGCAGCGACGGGGCGTGGAAATCGTTCCCGCTTTCAGGAAGTCCTTGCACAAGCAGAGCTTCTTGCAGCAGAGCGGCCCGATCTCGAACGCCACTCCACAGACGAAGCCGCTCTTGCAGCGGTGGTCACTATCGTTGTTGCCGTCGCGCGACTCGCCGTCGCAGTCGCTGTCCTTCGAACACTCGGCTGAGCAGTAAGGGCCTGTGTCGACGTTCTTATTGTCGGCCTCAACGATCGGCTTGAGGCAGATGCGGCTCGGGCACTCGAGCGCCTGGGCGTTGTAGACGGCCTGTTCGGCTCCCGCGTCGGCCAACACGTCACAGGGGCGTCCGATGGCCTTATCCTCGCAGCCCGAGCTCCCCAGAGCTGCAAAGACTGCCAGCGCCGCGCCCAACACCGACGTGCGGAGCACTGAAGGTCGCGATGTGTGGGATTTTGCACACAGTTTCGAGCTCATCGGGAACTCCTTCCGTCCGGTATCGTCGGCGCCAGATCGCAAACAAAGGGCGGCCTCGCGCTCAGTAAAAAGAGCCGCCATCTTAGCCGCGCCGGGTGGCCTGTCAACACCGAATCCGATCTGCGTAACTAACCGCAATTGCAGCAATTTTGCCTTCGCGGTCGGGTGGTGGGTTGGGGGATGTTATCGCTTGACACCCCAGATCTCCCTGCCTAGGATGGCCCGGTTTCTCGTCCCTGCTCCGACGGTCGCAGCTTGTGGAAATCGCGTGGGATTTACACCCCGAACTCATAGACAAGCCTAGGTTGTACGGGCAGGTAGGCAGAACGAATAGTCCCCAAGCTGCTCACCCATCATTTGCCCGCTCCTCCTCTGAGGCGGGCACCCATCGAGTGAGGTCCAATTCATGAGCCGTGAAAAGGGTTGCGCTTTCTTCCTGCTCTTCGCCATCACTCTGGGGGCGACGCCTGATGCCCTCGCCCAGAAGCGGCGCAGGGTGCAACCGGTTGCTCCTGCGGACACGACCGCGCCCAAGCACACTCCCAAGAGTTCCTCGGAGAGCTCGGCAGGTATGGCCGCGATGGCCTCAAGCAGCGGCGGCTCGGCGGCGCTCGACCGGGCCGAGAAGTTCTACCAACGCAACGACTTCTACATGGCCTCGATCGAGCTCAATAAGGTGATTGAGGGGGAGACGGCGGTGGACGAGGCCTCGCGCCAGAAGGCCGAGTTCATGATGGGCAAGACCCTCTACAAGCTCCACTTCTGGTCGGCCGCCATCAGCTACTTTGACCGGATCGTGCAGAAGGGGCCGGCCCACGCGCACTACAACGAGACCCTTCAGTGGTTGGCTGTTCTGACGCGCGACGTGCCGGATTCGGCCGGTGTTCTTGAGAAGATTGGTAAGTATAACCGGGACGAGCTGAATGCACCGCAACTCGAGAGCGTGCGGGATGAGCTCTACTTCCTCCTGGGCAAGTTCAACTACAACAAGGGCAAGTTCAAGGAGGCCGTCTCCCTCTTCCAGATGGTCCCGCCCAAGAGCAACTTCTATGTGCAGGCCAAGCTCTTCGAGGGCGCGACGCACGTGCGCGAGTACGATGCCAAGCCGGCCGTCGAGTCCTTCAAGGAGGTCTTGAGGGCGGCGGCCGAGAGCGGCGACCCCAAGGTTCGTCCGTTCCAGGACCTGGCTAACCTCTCGTTGGCCCGCGTGTTCTACTCGACCGGACAGTTCGAACTGGCCACCAAGTACTTCGACCGCGTGTCGCCGGAATCCTATGACTGGCCCAACAGCCTCTTCGAATCGTCGTGGGCCAATTTCATGCTCCAGCAGGCCGGGTACTCGAAGGCGTTGGGCAATATCCACACGCTTCGTGCGCCGTTCTTCGAGTACTTCATCAAGCCTGAGTCGGCCGCCGAGGCCCTCACGGTGAAGGCGACCATCTACTTCTACAACTGTCTGTTCGATCGCGCCGGCGACGCCATCCGCGAGTTCAACGAGACGGTTCCCACCATCGCCGAAGGCCTCAAGAAGGTGCTCGATAGCAACCAGGCCAACGACCAGTTCTTCAACATGGCCGTGAAGATCCGGGCTGGACGTTCGGGCCTGCCCTCGGTCGTGGAGCGCGCGGCCCGCGCGGTTCTGTCGGACCGCAGCTTGGTTCGGCGCTTCGACTACGTTCGGGAGTTGGACCGCGAGCTCCTCCAGCACGACAAGGCCGATATCTCCTGGAAGAACACCGCCGTTGCCACGAACATCTACTCCGACATCGGTGTCAACCGCGCTCTGACCATGAATGAGACCGGCGACATCGCGCGTAAGCGCGTCGAGAGGCTCGTTTCCGAGCTCCGCCAGCTCATGACCCGTGTCATCAAGATCGAGTACGAAATCCTCCAGGGCGAGAAAGGTCAGCTTGAGGAGGACGTGCGAACGGAGCAGCAGAACGCCCGGACCACGCAAGCGCGCGACATCAGTCGGATCACGGTGGACGGCGAGCACGAGTTCTGGCCCTTCACGGGCGAGTACTGGCGCGATGAGCTCGGCTACTACCGCTACAAGCTGCTCAACAAGTGCTCCAAGGGTGCGCCCGAAGGCGCCCCGGTGGAGGCTCCTGCCGCCCCGAGCGATGAGGCCGCCCCCGCAGCCGACGCGCCGGCGACGCCGACCCCGGAGACACCGGCCGCACCGGCTTCCGACATCTGATTGGCGACACCTCAGGAACGCAAGGAATGAACATGAGAGGAAATCGACCCTTCGTTTGGTGTGCCTCGTTGGGAGTGTTGGCGGTTGGCCTAATCTCAGGCTCGACTGCGGTCCGCGCCGCAGAGGCCAAATTCAAAAAGAAGGAAATCGAGGTACAGGCCGCGGCGCAGACGGAGCTCACCAAGCCGAAGGAGCCGCCGAAGGAGCACAAGGAGACTGGCCCTGTTCTGACGGTCGATCAGTTCGTCGGCCAGCAGCAGTCGAAGATCCAGGCCATTACCGACAGGCAGATCGATCAGCTGAGGCGTCTCATCAAGATCGCCGGCGAGGACGATCCGCAGAAGCCCGACTACTATTTCCGCGCTGGAGAGCTGTACGCCGAGAAGCAGCGCATGGAGAGCTTCCGGGCCCGCAGCTACGACGAGAAGATCTTCCAAGCTGAACAGGCCAAGAACGGCTCGTTGGCCTCGCGGCTGAAGTCCGCGCAGCAGAAGGCCGAGAAGGACTCCGAGCGGTGGTCGGTGGAGGCCGTGAAGTACTACGCGGCCGCGTCCAAGTACAAGAAGTACGAGCGCATGGACGAGGTGCTCTTCCGCATCGCGTACCTCCTCCAGCAGATCAAGAAGGAAGACCAGGCGCGCGACTTCTTCCACCGCCTGATCAAGGACTACCCGCAGTCGAAGTACGTTCCCAACGCGTATCTGTCCTTCGCCGAGTACTTCTTCCAGAAGGGCGAGATGGAGAACGCCCTCAAGTTCTACGAGAAGGTCGAGCAGTTCCCCAAGGCTTCGGTGTACGGCTTCGCCGTGTACAAGAAGGGCTGGGTGCAGATCAACATGGGCCAATTCAGGGAGGCCCTCGGCACCTTCGTGAACGTCATCGAGATGTGTCACGCGGGCAAGATCGCGAAGGAGCAGCGCGGTCCGCTGGAGAAGGAGGCCAAGAAGGACCTGGTCAAGGCCTACGCCCGCACCCCCGGCGCCAGCCCCGACAAGGCTTGGGAGTTCTTCCAGAGGATGGGCGGCGACTTCGCGCCCAAGATGCTGGAGTCCCTGGCCGAGCTGTACTGGGAACAGGGTATGTCGCCCGAGTCCTCCAAGACTTATCGCAAGATGATGGCGCTCAACCCGGATTCCCCTCGCCTCTGTGAGTGGCAATACAAGGTTCTGCGCAACACCCTGTCTGGCGGGGCCAAGAAGGATCAGGTCCAGGAGGTCAAGCGCCTCGGCACGGTCTACGAGCACCTCCAGAAGGCCCAGAACGTCAAAAAAGACGTGATGGCCGAGTGCAAGAACAACTATCACGACACCACGAAGGAACTCGCCCTCATCTGGCACAAGGAAGCCCAGCGTACGAAGAACGCGGACACGTACCAGCTGACCCGACTTATCTACAAAGAGTTCCTCGAACACTTCACCGGAGAGAAGGACACCACCGAGATGACCTTCTACTACGGCGAAATTCTCTGGGTAACCGAGCAGTGGGCCGAGGCGGCCGAGACCTACACCAAGGTCGTCCAGCTGGATCCCAAGGGCAAGTACGTCAAGGAAGCCGCCTACGCGGCCGTCCTCGCCTGGAAGAACGCGCTCAACATCGACGATTCCGGCTCCATGCCCGACAAGGACAAGGGCAAGGACAAGGACGCCAACAAGGAGCGTCCGATTCCGGCTGGCCAGCAGAAGATGATCGCGGCCTTCGACACCTACATCAAGTACGTCCCGGATGCGCCTGAGCTCGTGAAGATCAAGTACCGCAAGGCGCGTATCTTCTACGACTACAACCACTACTCCGAGGCCGCCAAGCTCTTCAGGGAAATCGTCGACAAGCACGTCAACGACGAGTTGGCCATCTACTCGGCTAACCTCCTCCTCGACTGCTTGAACCTCATGGGCAAGTACAAGGAACTCCTCGCCACCGTCGAGAAGTTCCTCGCCAACCCCGTCCTCATGAAGGACGAGGAGTTCAAGAAGCAGATGGTCTCGCTGAAGACCGACAGCTTGGTCGTCGAAGCGAAGCAGTACGAGAAGGACAGGAACTACAAGGAATGCGGCCTCTCCTTCATCCAAGCCGCCGAGACCATTCCTGACCACCCGAAACATGCGGAACGTCTCTACAACGCCGGCCTCTGCTTCCAGAACGCCCGTCTGATCGGTCAGGCCATCAGGGCTCGTCAGGAGCTCATAGAGAAGCACCCCAAGGATCCGCTGGCGCAGCGGGCCCTCTTCCAAATCGCGGCCGGCTATCACCAACTCGCCTACTACAGCGAAGCGGCCAAGCGCTACGAGGAGTTCGCCACCAAGTTCCCCGGTGAGAAGCAAGCCAAGGACGCCCTCGGCAACGCGTACACCTTCCGCATCGGCCTCGGCGAGTTCGACAAGGCCGTCGAGGACATGAACGCCTTCGTGAAGTACTACGGGACGCGGAAGCCCGAGGAGGCTGCCGGCGTCGTCTTCCAGATGAGCGAGGTCTACGAGAAGCAGAAGAAGAACGAGGAGCTGACGAGGCACCTCACCGAGTACCTGAAGAAGTGGGGCGCCAAGGGCGGTATCGATAAGCAGATCGTCGCCCACTTCAAGCTGGGCGAGCTGGCTTGGAAGAGGTCATGCCCCCAGGAGGGTGTGAACGGCGCGTGTCTGAAGATCGAGCGCGTTGCCAACACCGGCCGGCAAGCGGTCATCGCCAAGCTCAACGAGAAGATCAAAGACAAGAAGAAGAAGATCAAAGAGAAGGCACGCACCCAGTGCGGTCCGCCCACCAGCTCGAAGATCACCATGTTCGACCGCAACCCGAAGGCGGCCGCCGAAGCCCAGGGGCACTTCAAAGAGGCGCTCAAGCTGTGGAACAGGGGAGAGGCCCTCAAGAAGGTTCCGGGCGCCACGCCGGGCGAGCAGGAGGCCCGCCGTGCCTTGACTGCGTTCGCCGCGGCCGGGTCTGCCTTCTACGGGGCAGAGGAGCTGTACGAGAAGTTCCTGAAGGTGAAATTCCCGTCGGGGCTGGATTTCCAGCAGCCGAGCCAGTACGACCGGCCCAAGGTAGCAGCGACCAAGAAGAAGAAGGCCGAGGAATCCGGGAAGCGGTTCATGGCCTATATGACCGAGAAGGCCGGATTGGCTGAGAAGCTGACCGGTCCGAGCAAGGAGAAGAAGGGGCTCTACGACTTCGTGCTCGACTACAAGGTGGCGCACTGGACCATCGCCGCTTCGGCGCGCATCGGCCAGGTGTACGCGGACTTCGTCAACCAGCTCTACACGGCCGAAATCCCGAAGGACCTCAAAGAGCAGGATGAGTGGGGCAACCGGCCACGAGACATCTTCTGCGATGCCTTGGTCGACAAGGCCGAGCCCATCGAGGGCAAGGCCATCAGCGGCTATGAGCTCTGCCTGAAGGCCGCAACCCAGCAGTCGTGGTTCAACGAGTGGTCGACCATGTGCGAAGTCGAGCTGAACCAGATGAAGCCGGCCGACTATCCCCTGGCAGCGGAAATCAAGCCGGAGCCCGGTTACGTATCAACGCCGATTACGCCCGGCGCGGTCGTGTCCGACTTGCCCGACGAGCTGCAGGTCACCTCGAAGGACTAGGAGAGCCAACAAATGTCCATGCGTCGATTTGGAATGTGGTCGCGTAACTTCCTGTTGGCTTCGGGAACCGCTGTCCTCCTGGCGTCCGGCTGCGCGACGACGGCGACCAAGCCCGCCAGCCCCGAGAGCGGCAAGCTGCCTGATGACGATTGGGCACCGGGCGCCCGAGGGGCCGCGGGCGGCGGGGCCGAGATCCCGAGCATCGCGCGGAAGGTGGCCGACCGGCAGATCACCGAGGATCAGAAGGCCGACTTCGACAAGGTGGTCGCCCAGTACCAGCAGGCCAAGAAGAATGGGGCGCTGTCGGCCCAGGACTGTCCGGACATCGCCGGGGCGTTCAAGAGAATCGCCGACAAGGTCCCCGCGTTGCTCGAGGCTCGCAACAACGAAGCCACGGTCTACCTGGAGTGCGGCCAGAAGGCGGAGGCTGTGCGGATCTGGGAACAGATGGCGTCCGGCCCCAAGCCGTATGCCCGGGCCCTCGCCAACCTCGGCTATCTGGCTTGGCAGGCCGGAAACAAGGGTGACGCTGAGGCCAAGTTTAACAAGGCCCTGCAGGCTGATCCGCTCGTGGGCTCGATTCCGGCCCGCATCAACCTCGCTCAGATCTACCGTGAGCGCGCACGCACGGCGAGCGGCTCGGAGAAGCGTGAGCTCAATGACAAGGCGGTCAAGGAGCTGCGGCGCGTCCTGGCTTTGGACGGCAACAGCCTCCAGGCCTACGCGGGCCTGTGCTTCATCTACTTCGACCTGGACCTGCCCGAGGCCGCCAAGCTGGTGGGCGCGCAGGCCGTCAAGCGTGCTCAGGAGATCGCGACCGGCAAGTTCGAGGACGATTCGGCCCTCGCGGCTCAGGAGTCGTCGGGAAAGAAGACGAAGCGGGGACGCGGAAAGAAGGACGAGGCCAGGGCGGAGTCCGAGAAGGCTGCCGGTCCTGAGCCGGCCGTGGGCACGGGCTACACCGTCGAGATGAAGAAGGCGATTGCCGTCGTTCACAACACGATGGGCATGATCGCCCTGTCCAAAAGGAATTACACCGAGGCCATCAAGAACTTCAGCGGCGCCGTGGAGAACGACCCGACCTTGTACGAGGCGCGTATGAATCTGGCCGCTGTGTCTCTGAAGTTCCGCAACTACGAAGTCGCGGAAGAGAACCTGCGGGCGGTCCTGGCCGCTCAGCCCAAGAACTACGAGGCCATCATCGGCCTGGGCGTGGCCTTGCGCGGTGAGAAGAAGCTCGACGAGGCCGAGGCCGAGTACAACCGCGCCCGGACGCTGGAGTCGCAGCGGCCCGAGGCGTACTTCAACCTGGGGCTCCTGTACCAGGAGTACAAGGCGGGCAGCGACAAACCCATGCTCCAGAAGGCGCAGCAGTACTACCGCGACTTCATCAGCCGCTCGAATGCGGCGAAGCTTCGCGACGACGCGAAGAAGCGCATCAAGGACATCGATGAGGTCTTCGTGGCCTTGGACGAGGCCGCGAAGATGATGAAGGAAGCGGAGGAGATGCAGAGGAAGGCGGAGGAGCAGCAGAAGAAGATGGAGGAGGAGATGCGGCGTCAGGAGGAGGCGGAGAAGCAGCAGCAGGAAGCGGCCAAGAAGGGTGCCGGTGAGGCTGCCCCGGCCGCCCCGGCCGCCCCAGCGGCGGGGGAGACCCCGGCTCCGGCTGCTGCAGAGAAGGCGGGAGAAGAGCCGGCTGCAGGATCGGGCGAGGCGGCGAAGAAGTAACAGACACTCACCGCGTGATCGATTTCTACCGAAAGGTGGGAACCGAATTGAAACTCGGTTGTCAGTAGGAACGAGCGCTCTCCGCGAGCGTTCCACTGCAGCCGATGGAAGGAGATGAACCGATGCGACTCGTAGCCATGATTGCGGTTCTGACCATCGGAGGATTGTGGGCGGGCGCGGCGGCGGCTCAGCAAGCCGCAGGCGGTGGTGGTGAAGCCTACAAGGCAAAGACCGTCTACGACTTCGAAGATGACAACGTTGAGGGTGACCTGCAGCGACCGGATGGCGAGTTGGTGAACTCTGTCAACAAGGCGCAGCACGCCAGCCTTATCGAGATCCGAAAAGACTTCATTCCCGAGATGCTCAAGTCCCTTGAGGACATCTGAGCCGCGTTCACGGTAGTCGTCTGAGAGTGACCTCTCGGAGCCGTGACCGGCTCGGGGCGGCCTCTGCCGCTCGTGTATGAACCAGAGGAGATCCACATGGCCAACGTCGCAATCCCCGTCAAATTCCAGATATACCGAGGGGATCAGCTCTACCGAGAAGAGGTGTTGACCGAGGCCGTCATCAAGATAGGCAAGCTGGCCTCCTCACATCTGCGTCTGGAAGACGAGTCCGTCTCGCGGATGCATGCGGTCCTCGAGGTCACCGGCCCTGGCCAGGTGCAGTTGATCGATCTGGGATCGACGCGCGGGACCTTGCTGAACGGAGAGCGGATCGCCAAGGCCACTCTCAATAGCGGCGATGTTGTCCAGTTCGGCGAGGTGAAGGTGGTGATCTCCTTCCCCACCGCCGACTTCGCCGCCCAGGCCACCCCAGCGATGGGGATCGCCCCCCCACCGAGCGCGCAGGTCCCGGTGGCTTACCCGTCCCAGATGCCGGCTCCAGGGTACCCGGCACAGGCGCCCATGGCAGCCCCGGCTTATCAGGCGCCCGCCTTTGCCGCACCGGCGGCTGGCCCGGCGTATGGACACGTCGGCGCCGAGGTGGAGTGTCAGGACGGCAGCCGAGCGGTGGAGGTGCAAGCCCTCTACCGTGGCGTGGTCCTGAACGCGCGCCACCTCTCTGATCCGACCGGACGCAGTACTCAAGGCCAGGCAAAGGCCATGTTGTTCGCCGGCGTGGCGCTGGTCGTGCTGGCCTTCGTCTCGTTCTTCGCGACGATCTACGATGTGGGGAGCGAGAAGGCGCGATACGAGACCTTCATGAGCGAGGGGCATGAGGCTAAGGACTTCGCGTGGAAGCACCGCAGCCCGGTCATGGATGCCCTGGTGTTCGGTGGTGTCGGGTTGGGCATTGCCCTTTGCTACATGGGCCTGAAGCGCCGCGGGCGCACCAGCCCGAACTACATCATCGGTTCTGATCCTGGCTCTGACGCCCCTATCGGTCCGGAGTTCGTGGGTGGCAGCTCTTACCAACTGGTTTCGACCACCGGCGCTGACTTCATGGTCAATGTGACCCCGCAGATGCGCGGCGAGGTGCTGATCGACAACCAAGTTATCCCCCTGCAAAACCTCGTTCAGCAGCGAGGAGCGAGCTTCTCTCTGGGCGACAGCGGCCGCGTTAGGCTGGAGTGCGGGGAGAGTACGTTCCTGGTCAGCGCGACGCCGAAGCCGCGCGCCATTCCCGTTCCGTTTCTCATCTGGCGGTGGAGCGAGCAAGCCTACACCGTGGGCACGGGCATCGGCCTCGTTCTGTTCCTGTTGATGATCTTCTCGGTTCCGCCGGATCCGAAGTCGCTGTCCTTGGATCTCTTCAATGCGGATAGTCGCTTCGTGAACTTCCTCATCAAGCCGCCGGAGGAGAAGGAAGAGGAGATTCCGGAGTGGCTGAAGAAGAAGGGACCAGACGAGCAAGGCGGTAAGGGGAAGCGCCACAAGGGCGAAGAAGGGAAGATGGGCAAGAAGACCTCCAAGAACAAGGAGGGTCTGTACGGCCTGAAGGGTCCCAAGGACAACATGGATCCCCACCTCGCCAAGAAGCTGGCCGAGGAGAACGCCAAGAACGCCGGTATCCTCGGCGTGCTCAAGATGTCGGAAGGCTCGCACCTCGCCTCGATCTTCGGCCGCGACACGGCCGCTGGTAATGATGCCGAGAACGTGCTGGGCGGCTTGATTGGTAACGAGATCGGCGAGGCCTACGGTGTCGGCGGCCTGGGCTTGGTGGGCACCGGCTCGGGCGGTGGTGGCACCGGCGAAGGGACCATCGGCCTCGGCAACTTTGGCACCATCGGCAAAGGCGGCGGTGGCGGTAACGGCTCGGGCTACGGTCGCGGCGCGGGCGGCCTGGGCGGTCGCCGGGCACGTGCGCCGGACGTCATCCCCGGTCAGGCGAACGTGCGTGGCTCTCTCGACAAGGAGATCATCCGCCGCATCATCCGCCGGCACATCAACGAGGTGAAGTACTGCTACGAGTCCGAGCTGACCAAGAAGGCCAACCTGGCTGGTCGTATTTCGGTGCAGTTCACCATCGCTGCAACCGGACAGGTCATCGCCTCCGTTCTGCAAAGCTCCACCATGGGCAACCTGAAGGTGGAGAACTGCGTGACTCAGGCCGTGCGGCGCTGGGAGTTCCCCAAGCCCCTCGGCGGCGGCATCGTCATTGTCTCGTATCCGTTCAACTTCACCGCCGGCGGCGCTGGCGAGTAGTGCCGGACTCCGGCCAGGAAGGAACAGCGATGGGTCGCTATCTGAAAGCCGTACTCGCGATAGCCTTGGTCTTGCCGGCCTGCGATGCGTTCGTGTGCAGCCAGCAACGCATCAAGGCGATCGAGAGCGCAAACAAGGGCGTGGAGGCCTTCAAGAACAACCTCTACGACACGGCGGAGCGCGAGCTCCGGTCCGCGATTCAGACCGACGCGACCTACGAGATGGCTTGGTACAACCTGGGCAAGGTCTACCAGAAGCAGCGAAAGTGGGACAAAGCCACCGAGGCGTTTGAGGGAGCCGTGCAGCGGGCCCCCGGAAACGCCAACTTCCACTACGACCTGGGCGAGGCCTATCTCGAGGCCAAGCGAATGGACAACGCGGAGACCTCGCTGAAGAAGGCGGTGGAGCTCGATCCGAGCCTCTTCAAGGCGCATTGGCGACTGGGCTTGGTCTATCTCTACGAGGAGCGCCCGAAGGAGGCGGATGAGGCCTTGCGGAAGGCCATCCAATCGAATCCGCGCATGGACAAGCCGTTCATCGCCCTCGGGCGACTGTATCTCGACTACGACGCCGAAAAGGAGGCGGAGCAGGTCTTCTCGGAGTGCGTCCGGGCCAATGAGACGAGTGCGGAGTGCTACAACCTGCACGGCGTCGCGCTCAAAGCCCTCAAGCAGTACGACCGGGCCGTCGGGGAGTTCAAGAAGGCCATCGATTTGGATGGCAGCCTCTTCGATGCGCTGTACAACTGCGGCATGACGTACGCCGAGTGGTACGACGAGGCGCACGGCAATGACCAGAAGCAGCTAGCGCGCGACTACCTGCAGAAGTTCGTGGGGACGGGCGGCGGCAAGGATGGCGCCGCGTCCGGATTCCTCCGGGCCGCCAACGACAAGCTCTACGCGCTGAGCGGTCCGTAGGCTCTTCGGTTGCATCGTGCGTAGTGGACAAAGCCGGGTGCCCGCACCCGGCTTTTTGTCGTTCTGGGGCGACGGGCAGGTGCGACGCCTTCCGACTAGACGCGAAGCGAACCACTTCCGGCGCACGCGCCCGCGCGATCTTCGTGCCCGCGGGCGCCGCCAAGCCCGGCCAATCTCGTTGTGCGCGACAAGGGCCGGTGCTATAAAAACTCTCCATTTTTCCGCTGATTTAGGCCCCTCGGGGCCTAGGGCCGGGGCAACCGAAGCCCGGCCTTCCGACCGCCTCTTTCACTCCGGAGGAACACGTGGGCAAGGAACCAACGTCGAACGGCGCGCTTGACGATTTCCCGACCGAGTTGATGGACCAGGGAATGGCTGCTCTAGACGCCGAGCGCCAGTCGGTCGACAAGGGTATCGAGGCCTGGAAGAAGCTGGTTCTGAGCGCCCCCGGCGCTTGGGAGCCGCGCCGGGAGTTGGCGCGGCTGTACCGGCAGGCGGAGCGGTGGAAGGCGTGCGTGGACGTGCTCAAGGACGGCGTCGAGAGGGCGACCTGGCCCGCGGCCGAGGCCAAGGTCCCCGTGCTTCTCGAAATGGTCGGCTACTACCGGGACCGGCTCAAGCTCGATCCGATGGTGATCGACACCTACAACCGGATCTTGGCCATCCAGCCGGAAAACACGGGCGTGATGGATGCCCTGGCCGCCCAACTCGAGGGCATGGCCAATCCTCGTTGGCCTGACCTCATCTCGCTGTTGCGGAAGAAGGCGGCGGTGGTGACCGCGGTGGAGGAGAAGGTCGCCATCTACCTGCGCGTGGCGAACCTGTACCTCGAGAAATTCTCCAACCAGGCCGAGGCCATCAAGGCCTTCGAGGCGATCCTGGAGATCGACCCGACCAACGTGGAAGCGTTGGCCTATCTCAAGCAGATGTATGAGAAACGCCGTGACTGGGACCGCCTGGTCGCGGTTTTGCGGCAGGAGGTTTCGCGCATCAGCGATCCCAGCGAGCAGGCACGTCGCTGGGCCGAGGTGGCGAAGATGGCCACCGAGAAGCTGAAGAGGGCGGCGGTGTCCATCGAGCTGTGGAAGAAGGTGGTCGAGCTCAACGACAGCGATACCGAGGCTCTCGCCGAGCTGGATAAGCTGTATGAGCGCGAGAAGAAGTGGGAGGAGCTCGCCGCGATCGTCGAGAGGGAGTCGGTGCTGACCAGCGACGCGAGCAAGCGCGGCGCACTCCTGCGCAAGCTGGCGGTTCTGTACACCGAGAAACTGCAGAAGGTCGATCTGGCGGTGGGCGCGTGGAAGACGCTGCTCGACGCCGAGCCCGAGAATCGCAGCGCCCAGGATGCCCTCCGCAAGCTGTACCTACAGAACCGCGACTGGGATGCCCTGGAAGGTTTCTATGCCCAGCAGGGCAAGTGGGACGAGCTGATCCGGGTTCTCGAGCGGCAAGCGGACGTCGAGGAGGACGCGGTCAAGGTCGGTCTGTGGAACCGGATCGCCATCCTCTATCGCGATCGCGTGGGCAAGCACGACCGCGCTCAGAAGGCCTACGAGAAGACCCTGTCCATCGACGCGCGCAACCTGGAGGCCGCCGAGTCGCTCATCCCGATCTACGAGACGGCGTCGGACAGCAAGAAGCTGGCCGGCGTTCTCCAAGTGCAGTTGCTGCACACGACCGAGGCGGCGCTCCGCCAGGAGCGGATGTTGCGGGTGGTTCAGCTGCTCGACGGTGAGGCGGCCGACAAACCCGCCGCCCTCAGCATCGCCCTGCAGGCATTGACCGAGAATCCGCGCGAGCAGTGGGCGCGTGAGTACGGCGAACGACTGGCGGCCGAGACGGGCGACTGGGCCGCGCTGGTCCAGACCTACGAGGCCGTCCTGGCGGGCGTGCAGGGGCCGGACTCGCTGGCCCTGCTGGCGACCGTGGCCGCGGCTTACGAGAAGGAGCTGGGCAATCCGGAAGCCGCGATCGAGCGCAACCGGCAGATTCTGGCCATCGCCGATATGGACGAGCGGGCGGTGCTCGCCCTCGAGCGGCTCTACGTGGCCACCGGGCAGCACGACCAACTCCTCGCCATCTACGACAAGAAGCTCAGCCTGGCCGGGACCGATGCGGAGAAGCGCGAGGTGCGGTTGCAGCTCGCGGCCCTCTACGAGGAGCAGGTCCGCGACGTCGAGAAGGCCATCAGGCTCTACAAGGACATCCTCAAGACTGACAAGGACGATCCGCAGGCATTGCGCGCGCTCGATCGTCTGTTCCGGGCGACCCAGAACTGGAAGGACCTGGCCAAGGTCATCGCGCGCCAGCTCAAGCTGCCCAACGACAATCCCGCGGCCGCGGAGCTCAAGTTCCGCCTGGCCGAGGTCTCGGAGAAGCATCTGGGCGACGTGGTTGGCGCGGTGCAGGCATACCAGGAGGCGCTGAACCTCGACGCCACGCACGCGGGGGCGCGTGCGGGCCTGGAAGGTTACCTGGAGCACCCCGAGCATCAAGCCGCGGCCATTGCCGCACTGGAGCCCATTTACGAGGCGGCCCACGACGTGGAGCGCCTGATCCAGGTTCAGCGGCTCAAGGTGCAGAACGAGAAAGACTCGGCTGCCAAGCTGGCCCTCGACCTGCGCATCGGCGCCCTGGAGAACGAGGCCGCAAGGCCCGAGAAGGCCTACGAGGCCTACGCTGCTGCCTTTGCCGAGAACCCCGAGTCCACCGAGGCCCGCACATCTCTCGAGACCCTGTCGGATTCCCTGGGTCGCTGGGAGACCCTGGTCGCTCTGTACAGCGAGGCGCAGGCCAATCGGAAGCTGCCCTCCTCGCTGGAGCGCGAACTGCTGCTGGTCATCGCGGTCACTTACGACGAGAAGCTCGACCGCTCGGACAAGGCCGTGGAGTACTTCCGTCTGGCACAGGAGATCGAGCCTGAGGATGCGGCGGCGCTCGAGGCACTGGAGCGTCTGTACACGCGCACCGAGCGTTGGCCTGATTTGGTTGAGACCCTGAAGAAGAAGGCTGAGTTGGTGCGCACCGCCGAGGAGCGCGAGGCCGCTCACGCCCGCATCGCCGCCATCTGGGAAGAGGCCATCGGGAATGCCGACGAGGCCATCGTGGCGTGGAAAGAGGTCTTGGGCGACAACCCGAGCAGCCTCACGGCGCTGCGTGCCCTCGATCGGCTGTTTGTGCACAAGGGCCTCGATTTGGAGTTGGCGGACAATCTCCAACGTCAATTGGAGCTGGCCGATGACCCCGAGACCCAAGTCCGCCTGCTGTCGCGCCTGGGGCAGTTGCGCGAGCTCAAGCTCAACGACGTGACCGCCGCGGTCGAGACCTATCGACGTTTGCTCGACCTGTCTCCGGCGCACGAGGAGACCGTCACCGCCCTGGAGAGGCTGCTCTCTCACCCGGACCACGACCTAGCCCTGGCCGAGTTGCTCGACCCCGTCTACCGGTCGCGCAACGACTTCGCGAGCCTTATCCGGGTGCTCGAGATTCAGGCGCGCCATGCCCTGGATGCCCGCCGCAAGATCGAGCTTTTGCACGAGACCGCGACGGCGTTCGAGGATGGCCTGGATGATCCGCAGGGGGCGTACGAGGCGTTGGGACGGGCGCTGGCTGAAGATCCCCTTCATCCCGAGACGCGCCAGCGCATCGAGCGCCTGGCCAAGGTGCTGGGGCGCTTCGACGATTTGGTCAACCGCTACCGCGCGGCCGTGACTCGGCTGCAGTCGGATGACCTGAAGTGCGCCGTGTTCCACGCCATCGCGACGTTGGCCGAGACCGAGCTCGGCAGTGCGGAGATCGCCGCCGAGGCCTATCAGCAGGCGCTGGCCGTTGCTCCTCGCGATCTGGAAGCGGCGGATGCCCTCGAACGCATCTACACGCGGCTGTCTGACTACTCGAACCTGGTCCTGCTTCTGCCACGCAAGATGGACATGGTGGATGGGCTGCCCGAGAAGAAGGAACTGGGCACCCGGGCGGCCAAGATCTGGGAAGAGGTCCTCGACAATCCCGAAAAGGCGATCGAGGTGTACCGCCAGGTTCTCGCGCTGGACGACACCGACGAGGATGTCCTCGAGCATCTGGTGGCGCTCTTCTTGCGGCTGTCGCGCTGGAGCGACCTGAAGGATGTCTATGCCCGCCAGGCGGAGTTGGCCACCGATCCGCAGCGCAAGAAGGAGCGCCTCTTCGTCCTCGGTCAGGTCTACGACCGCGAACTGCAGGATCCGGCTCGCGCCATCGACACCTACACCTCGATCCTCGACCTGGATCCCGACGACGTGGACGCCATGCAGGCCCTCGATCGCCTCTACATGCAGACCGAGCGCTGGTATGACCTGCTCGGGATCCTGGAGCGGCAGACCGAACTGTCCGGCTCGGCCGCGGAGATCGTCTCGCTGCGCTTCCGCATCGGCGATCTGTGGCGCGACAAGCTGAAGGACGCCGCCCGCGCCACCGAGGCGTACAAGCGCGTGCTGAGCATGGACCCTTCGCACGAGCCGACGCTCAAGTCACTCGAGGCCATGATGCAAAACGGGGAGGAGCCCATCGCCGCGGCGGAGGTTCTGCAGCCCATCTACGAGTCGGCCGGCGACTGGGAGCGTGTGGCGGCCGTGTACGAGGTGATGATCGCCAACACCCAAGATCCGCCGCGTCGGATCGAGCTGCTGGGCATGGTGGCCGACATCCAGGAGCGCCGCCTGTCGAACTTCGATGCCGCCTTCGATGCCTATTGTCGCGCTATGCGTGCTGATCCGGCGAACCCCGAGGTCATCGCGCACCTCGATCGCATGGCCGAGGCCAGTGGCCGCTGGGCCGACCTGGCCGCGGCCTACGAGGCCGAGATCGAGCGCGTGATGGACGGTCAGCTACAGACGGAGATGCTGCTGCGGCTGGCCCGCGTGTACGAGGAGGAGACGCGCGAAATCGACAAGGCCATCGCCACCTTCAAGCGGGTGGCCGAGGCGGAGCCCGATCGCCAGGATGGCCTGACGGCCCTCGATCGGCTCTACACCATGACCGAGCGCTGGCCGGACCTGGCCGAGGTTGTTCGTCGCGAGATCCGTCTGGCCGACACCGAGGCGCGCATCGTGGAGTTGACCTTCCGCTTGGCTCAGATCCAAGAGGTGGCGCTCAACGATCTGCCCAAGGCCGTGGAGGCCTATCAGGACGTGCTGAACATCGACCCCAAGCACGCGGAGACGCGCGCCACGCTGGAGCGATTGCTGTCCAGCGGGGTCATGCAGCAGGAGATCGCCCAGGTCCTCGAGCCCCTCTATCGTCTGGGCGAGGAGTGGGAGAAGCTGGTTCGCATCTATCAGGTCGAGCTGGGCGTTCAGTCGGATCGCGAAGAGCGGCAGCGTCTTCTGCGCCGGCTGGCCGAGATCGTCGAGGGCAAGCTCATGGACCAGGTGGGCGCCCTCGAGTGGTGGTCCATGGCGGTCATCGAGGCGCCCGGGTCGGAGCAGGCCATCGAGGAGCTTCTGCGCCTCGCGCGTGCCACGCACCAGTGGGAGACCTACGTCTCCACCATGAGTGAGGCGGCCGACAAGGCGGGCGAGCCCAGCGTGCGCCGGGACGTGCTGCTCGGTTTGGCCAGTGTCTTCGAGACCGAGATTGGTGACCTGGCCCGCGTGGAGGAGGTCTTGGGCAAGGTGCTGGCGCTCGACGCGACCGACGCGACGGCCCTGGCCTTCCTGGACCGCGTGTACGAGAAGCAGGGCAATTTCGAAGAGTTGGCGAACGTCCTGCGCCGGCGAATCGCCATCACCGACGATTCCAAGGACCTGGTCACGCTGCACCTGCGGCTGGGCAAGATCTTGGCCGACGTCATCGACGATGCCGAAGGTGCCGTGACCAGCTACCTGGCGGTGCTCGATCAGGAATCGCGCTCGCCCGAGGCGCTGGAGGCCTTGGAGCGACTCTACTTCCGTGCCGAGCGCTGGTTGGACCTGTACGGCATCTACGAAAAGATGCTCGACATCGCTCCCGGCGACGAGGCGCTGTCGGACTGCTACGCCCGCATGGCCAAGATCACCTCCGACGTGACGGGCGATCGCGAGCGCGCCATCGAGCTGTGGCGCCGCGTGCTCGACCTGCGCGGTGCCGACCCGGTGGCGCTCAACGCCCTGGCCGACCTGCACGAGCAGGCCGAGGAGTGGCGCGAGCTGACCGAGGTCCTGGACAGTCAAATCCGCGCCACGGATCGCCCCGAAGAACGCATCCCGGTATACAAGCGCCTGGGTCGCGTGTGGGGCGAGAAGTTGGGGCGCGAGCGCAATGCCCTGGAGTGCTGGCAACAGGTCATCGAGATCGATCCCAGCGACGTGGAGGCCCTGCGCGCCATCGCCGAGAACTACCGAAACGCGGCGGCCTGGGAGGAGCTCTCCGATACCCTGCGCCGGCTCATCAGCGTGGGCTCGGCCAGCCTGCCGGCCGACGACATCAAGGAGTTGTACGCCCAGCTCGGCGAGCTGGAAGGCACCACCCTGATGCGCACCGAGGCGGCCGTGGAGGCCTGGCGGCAGGTCCTGGCCATGGACCAGGCGAACTTCCGCGCCCTCGCGGCGTTGGAGACGTTGTTCACCCAGGAGGGCCGCTGGGAAGAGTGCGTGGAGGTCCTCGAACGGCGTGCGGCTGCCTTGGCCTCGCCGGGTGAGAAGGTCGACGTGCTCATGCAGGTCGCCTCCGTGTGGGGCGAGAAGGTGGGCGATGGTGGCGCGGCGGCGGAGAGCTACGAGCGGGTCCTGGAATTGGAGCCCTCGAACGCCGCCGCCTCGGCCGCCCTGGAGGAGCTGTATCGGCAGCGCAAGGTGTGGCCCAAGCTGGTCGAGCTGCTCCTGTCGCGCGTCGAGTACGCGGGCGAGGTGGCCGCGAAGATCAAGCTCTTCTGCGACATCGCAACCATCTACGAAGAGCACATCGGGGACCGCGACTCCGCCTTCATCATGTTGCAGGCGGCCTTCCGCGAGGACTACTCCAACGACCATGTGGCCAAGGAGCTGGAGCGCCTGGCCAACGCCACCAACAAGTGGACCGAGCTGCTCTCCGAGTACAACCAGGTCGCCCAGGCCATGGAGGACTCGAAGCAGGCGGCGGACCTGTGGGTCAAGATCGCCCGCTGGTACGACTCCGCGCTCAACCACACCGAGTACGCCATCGCCTCGGCGTTGAAGGCCCAGGCGCTGGAGCCCAACCACCTGGATGCCATGGCCGCCTTGGCCGACTTCTACCGCAAGCAATCGCAGTGGAAGGAGCTGGTGAACGTTCTGCAGCGGCACGGCGAGCTAGAGCCCGATCCGGAGCGTCGTGTGCAGGTGCTCTTGCTCCTGGCTGACACCTTCGAGACGCAGCTGGGCGATGCCGGTCAGGCCATGGTGGCCTATGACCAAGCCCTGCGCGTCGACGAGCGCTGCCTGAAGGCCATCGAGGCCCTGGAACGGCTCTATCGCCGCATTCAGGCCTGGGATCGCCTGGCCGAGGTCCTGGCCAAGAAGTCGCAGGTCGTGGACGACGGCGAGTTGGCGGTGAAGTTGCGCCTCCAGGTGGGCGAGTTGTGGGAGGCCCGCCTGGGCGACAGCGAGCGCGCCGTGCAGGCCTACAAGGACGTCCTCACCGTCGACCCGCAGAACCTGCCCGCGCTCAAGGCGCTGGAGTCGCTCTACGAGAAGTCGGGCCGCATGGACGCCTATCTCGAGGTGCTGGACCACCAGCTCGAGGTCACGTCCTCCGACCTGGATCGGGTGGCGCTGTACCTGCGCATGGCCCAGGTCTGCGAGCAGCTACCGGGGCGCGTGGAACGCGCCATCGATTGCTTGCAGCAGGCGCTCAACATCGACGTGAACAACCTCAAAGCCTACCAGGACCTGGAGCGCCTCTATCGTCACGAGCGCGACTGGGACCACCTGGTGGACACCTTCCGCAAGCACATCCTGGTGGAGAACGAATCGGCCGCGCGCACGGGCATCTACCTGGAGTTGGGGAAGGTCTACGAGGAGGAGCTGCGCGATCCCGACCGGGCTATCGAGGCGTTCAGCGACATCCTGACCTTCAACCCCGATCACACCGAGGCGCTCAAGGGTCTGGCGCGGCTGTTCGAGCAGACCGAGCAGTGGGAGCGCGCCGTGGACATCATGCAGCGGCTGGTGGGTGTGGTCGACACCAAGGACAAGGTCGACCTCAACTACCGCCTGGGCAAGGTCCTGGACGAGCAGATGCAGATGCCCGACGTGGCCGAGGAGCGGCTGTCCGATGCCCTCAGCCTCGACGCCACGCACGTGCCGAGCATGATCGCGCTGCTCAACCTGTATCGTCGTCGCGGCGACTCGCTCAAGGCGGCGCAGCTCATGGTGCGCGCCGAGTCGCACACCACGAACGTGCTGGAGCGAACCCGCCTGCTCAACGAGGCCGGCAAGATCTACCAAAACGAGCTGGGTGACGAGACCGAGGCCAAGAGGCTGTACGCCCGCACAATCGAGCTCGATCCCGAGCACGTCGAGGCCGCGACCCCGCTGGCCGAGCTGTACTACAACAGTGGCGAGTGGGCGCCGCTGGTGCCCATCCTGGAGATGCTGGCGCGCAAGGCCGATCGGCGCGCCCATCGCGAGCTGAACGTCCTCTATTACCGTCTGGCCAAGGCGGCGGACCAGCTCAACGACGAGGAGAAGGCGCTCAAGTACTACCGCATGGCCTACGAGCTGGATGCGACCCATCTGCCCACGCTGGTGGATCGGGCCAACCTGCTCTACCGCCGTCAGCAGTGGGACGAGGCCTTCAAGCTCTATCAGACCATCCTGGTCCACCACCGCGACTCGCAGAGCGATGCGGAGATCGTCGAGATCTTCCACCGTATCGGTCAGATCAAGATGAAGGTGGGCGAGCGCTCCAAGGCCATCAACATGTTCGAGAAGGCCTTGGAGATCGATCCAGGCCATCAACCGACCCTGGAGGCCCTGACCGCCATCTACTCGGAGGCGGGCGATTGGGAGGCGGTCATCCGCCAGAAGCGCTCGCTGCTGGCCCACGCCGAGTCCACCGAGGACAAGCTGCGGCGCCACGAGGCGATCATCGAGGTCTACCGCGACAAGCTGAACAACCCGCAGAAGGCCATCGCGGCCTATCTGGAGGCGTTGGAGGTCAAACCCGACGCGCGGCACTTGCTGGTCGACGTCCTGCAGCTCCTCACCGACACCAAGCAGTGGAAGAAGGCGGTCGATATTCTCCTGCGCCTGGCGAACCTGGAGACCGGCCGGGTCAAGGCGCGCTACCTGGAGACGGCAGGCCAGATCACCAACGCGGAATTGCAGTCGCCCGACGAGGCCGTCGACCTCTTCAACCAGGCGCTCGATGCCTACCCCGAGAGCCTCAAGCCCTTCGAGCGGATCGACAAGATCATGACCGCCAAGAAGGACTGGACGAACCAGCAGCGCGCCTATCGCAAGATGATCAAGCGGTTGGGCGAGATCACGCCAGAGAAGAGGCCGACCGCGCTGGCCCTGTGGGGCGGTTTGGGCGAAATCTATCGTTCCCGTCTCAAGGACTACCGCGCCGCCGCGGAGGCCTTCGACGTGTGCGTGAAGCTGGATCCGGACAACCTGGCCCGTCACCAGATGCTGGCCGAGTTGTTCCAGTTGCAGGGGGTCGATGGCTACGACCGTGCCATCCGCGAGTACCGCTTCCTGCTCAAGAACACGCAGGACGTGAACCAAATGGTTCCCGTGCTCAAGACCCTGCGCAAGCTCTACGCCGAGCTGAGCAAGTACGACCAGATGTGGTGTGTGACCGCCGCGCTGTCGTACCTGCACCAGGCGGACGCGGAGGAGACGCGCTTCCACGAGCAGTACCGGGCCAAGGGCCTGGCGCGCGTGAAGGCCAGGTTGAATGAGGAGCTGTGGCAGAAGAACATCTACCACTCCGATGAGGACCGCTTCATCTCGCTCATCCTGGCTGCCATCAGCGGTCCCGTGCAGTTCCTGGTCTCGCGCGAGCACAAAGAGCTCAAGCTCAAGCGCAAGGATCGCCGCGATCCGAGCACCGACCAGCTCATGTTCAGCCGCGTCTTCGTGTACAGCAGCCAGGTGTTGGGGGTGACCCCGCCCGAGCTGTACCTGCGGCAGGACTGGGCCGGCGAGCTGGAGTTCGTCAACGCCCGTGAGAAGCAGCAGATGTGTCCGTCGTTCATCGTGGGCGCCGGGCTGCTGCAGGGACGCCAGGAGAAGGAGCTGGCCTACGCCCTGGGCAAGAAGCTGACCCTGGTCCGTCCGGATCACGTCATGCGCTGGCCGAACGTGGTGCCCACCGTGGGTGACCTGCGCGAGATTTTCCTCGCGGCGCTGCGCCTGGTTCAGCCCAAGCTGCCCGTCAAGCCGGAGCTGGAGGCCAAGGTCGCGCTGTACACCGAGCGCCTGCGGGCCATGGTGCCGCCGCAGCATTTGGAGCAACTGGCCGAGGTGGTCCGGCGCTTTATCGAGAGCAAGGCCGAGGCGGACCTGCGCCGTTGGTCGAACGCGGTGGACTTCACGTCGTCGCGAGCCGGCCTCCTGCTGTGCAACGACATCGAGGTCGCTGCCCAGCAAATCCAGAGCGAACCGCTGGCCGTGGGGGCCGCCGACCCCAAGGACAAGATCCGCGACCTTATCCAGTGGAGCGTATCGGACGAGTACTTCGCCCTGCGCGCACACCTGGGGTTGGCGATCGGATAGATGGGACTCGCCTCGGCGCTGATCGTCCTGTTCGGCGCTGCCGTGGGTGCCGTGCTGGGGGTGTGGCTGGCGCGCGTGGCTCGGCGGCGCGCCCCCCCTCCCCCCAGCGGCG
>JAEXQJ010000173.1 GCA_023438785.1 Pseudomonadota bacterium | reverse complement strand
CCGCGTTTTCGCGACCGATTCAAACCGTTCGGCGCTCTAGGCCAGCGCAACAAAGGCTGACGGCCGCGGTTCAGAAGACCAGAAGCTCCACGCGCAGGCCACCGTTGCGCAGGTCGTGGCGGGCGAGGGGTGAGCGGCGGATGCCGGCGGCCAGGGCCTTGGCAAAGGCGGGATGGGCCGAGAGCACGCCCACCCGCCAGCCGACGTAACGGGTGGCCAGGATGCGTCCCACGTCGCGGCCCAGGCGCGTCGCCTCGTGCGGGCGTCCCAGACGCCGGCCGTAGGGCGGATTGAGCAGCAGAAGGCCGGGCGCCGAGGGTGCGCTCCCGTCGCCGAAGGCCGCCACCTCAAGCTGCACATGTGCCGAAAAACCCGCCCGCTCGGCGTTGCGCCGCGTGATGTCCACGGCCAGCGGATCCCTGTCCGCGCCCACGAGCACGGCGGGCGGCGCGGGCAAGACCTGGGCTTGGGCCTGGGCGCGCAGGTGGGCCCACGCGTCCCGGTCGACGCAGGGCCAGGCCTCGAAGGCGAAATGGCGGCCCAGCCCTGGGGCCACGCGCAGGGCGGCCGCACAGGCCTCGAGGACGATGGTGCCCGAACCACACATGGGATCGACGAAAGGCTGTGCCGGGTCGTGGTGGCACAGGGCCAACAGCCCCGCGGCCAGGGTCTCGCGCAGCGGTGCGCGCCCGGCCTCGAGCCGCCAGCCTCGGCGATGCAGCAGCGGCCCCGAGGCATCCACGCTGATGGTGAAGCGATCGTCCTGACCGCGGATGAGCACGCGCGACAGGTTCTCGTCCTGGTCGTCTTCGTCGGGAACGTCCGGGCGCGGCGGCAGGCGCCCCACGCGGTCGGTGATGGCCAGGGTGAGGGTCTCGGCCAAGGCGCCCGTGTGATAAAGGCGGCAGTGGCTGGCCGAGGCATCGATGCGCAAGGGGCGACCGCCAGGCAGGTAGCGCTGCCAGTCGAGCGCGGCGGCCCCGCGCCGCAGGGGTCCGAAGTCGCGCGCGCTCACCTCACCCAGGCGCAGCAGCACGCGGGTGGCGATGCGCAGGTGCAGATTGGCCGCCATACCGACGGACAGCGGGCCCCGGAACTCCACGCCACCGGGCACGACGCGCACGCGGCTGACCTGGGCCAGGCGCTCCACCTCGGCGCCCAGGGGTGCCTCCAATCCGGGGGCGGCCACCGCGAACCAATCCAGCTCCCCCTCGGCGTGCGGCGCGGGCGTGGGCTTGGTCTTCTGGGCGCGCGGGGCCGCGCCTTGCGACGTCGCGGCCGGTGCGGGGCGCTCGGCCTTGCGCTCGCCAGGCTGGGGCAGGTGCTCGGGGCGGCCATCGAAAACCAGGTGGGCCAGGACCTCCACCGTGCCGCTGCCTCCGGGCACCGGCGAATCCACGTGCTCGAGGACGCGAAAGCCCAGTGTGCCGGCCTTTTCGGCGAAGACCTGCAGGGCGCGCTGGCGGCGCTGTGCCGCGTCCATCCGGCTGTCCTTGACCAGGCGATCGGGCAGCTCGAATTGCGGCTTGACCAGCACCACGCCCTGGGCGCCCGGGCGCAGGCGGAAGGCCAGGCCGCGCAGCATGTTGCGCGCGGCCACGAAGCTGACATCGACGGTGAAGAAATCGAACGGCCCGGCCGCCACGTGCAGCGACAGCTTTTTCCAATCCGTGCCTTCCAGATTCTCGACGCGCGCGTCGGCCGCCAGGGAGGCGTCGAGTTGCCCATGCCCCACGTCGACCGCCGTGACCCGCCCCGCCCCCGCGCGCAACAAGACCGCCACGAAGCCACCCGTGGAGGCCCCGATGTCGATGGCGTGGGTTCCGGCGATGGTGTCCGCGAGGCGAAAGCGCGTCACCGCCGCCTCGAGCTTGCGCCCGCCGCGGGTCAGTTCGTCCATCCGCTTCAGGGCAGCGACGGGGTTCCCATCTGCAGCAACCGCGACAAGCGCGTGAGCAGCGCGGGATCCCCACTGACTTTGAGCCGTCCCGAGAAGAACACTTGCATCGCGGCCTGCACGCCGCCGTCGATGACCGAGCGGAAGTCGTTGTCGGCCGCCTCGATGGTGCACTGGGGGATGCCGAGCGTGCCCGCCTGACAGAGGGGCGGCTCGCTGACCAGATCGGCCGTCCACGTGCCACCGTCGGGTCCGCTGATCTTGAAAAGGAAGGTCGCGGCCACCTCTTTGGCCCGCCCCGGATACCGACGCAGGGCATCGGGGACACGGGTGTCGAAAAACTCTTTCACGGACGTGGCCATGCGAAGAACCTCCGCGCCGATTGTGGCGACTCGGCGGCGCCTGTCAACGTGAGCGCTTGCGCACAACCTTGGCGGCCTTGGCCGCCTTGGCCGCGCTGGCCGCCTTGGCCGCGATCAAGTCCTTGTAGCGTTCGACCAGCCGATCCGCGTAGCCGTCCACCACCTTGAGCGAGGCGCGCGTGATGGCCAGGGCAGCGGGCGGCACGTCCTGGGTAATGGTCGCGCCCGCGGCCACCACGGCGCGCTTGCCCACCCGCACCGGCGCCACGAGCTGGGTGTCCGAGCCGATGAACGCACCGTCCTCGATGATGGTCTGCCGTTTCTCGTACCCGTTGTAATTGCAGGTGATGGTGCCCGCGCCCACGTTGACCTTCTCACCGACGATGGTGTCGCCCAGGTAGGTCAGGTGGTTGGCCTTGCTGCCCCGGCCCATGGTGGTCTTCTTGGTCTCCACGTAGTTGCCCACGTGGACATCGGGGCCCAGGTCCGTACCCGGCCGCAGGTGCGCGAAGGGACCGATCTTGGCGCCCGCGCCGATGCGCGCCGAGGTGGCCACGGTGTAGGGCAGCACCACGGCCCCCGGCCCCACCTCCGTGTCGGTTAGAATGACGCCGTCCTCGATGCGCGCGCCCGCGCCCACCTTGGTGAGTCCGCGCAGGGTCACGTTGCGCCCGATCTCCACGTCCGCGTCGATGGTCACCGAGGCCTCCACCACGGCCGTCGCGGGATCGCGGAAGGTGGCGTGCTTCATCCACTGGCTCACGATACGCGCGCACAGGCTCTTCTCGGCCGCGGCGAGTTGCGCGCGATCGTTGATGCCGGCCATCTCCTCGGCCGACACGCTGACCGACGAGGTGCCGATGGTGCTGGCTGCCTTGCTCACGATGTCCGTGAGGTAGAGCTCGCCCTGGGCATTGCGTGGTGACAGGCGCTGGGTGGCCTGACGCAGGAACTCGGCCGGCGCGGCGTAGATGCCAGCGTTCACCTCGTGGATGGCCAACTCCTCGGCCGTGGCGTCCTTGTGCTCCACGATCCCGGCGATGCGCCCCCGCGCATCGCGCACCACGCGGCCGTAGCCGAAGGGGTCATCCACCTGCGAGGTCAACACGGCCAGGGTTCCGCCGGCGCGCGACTTGGCCACCAGCGCAGCCAGGGTCTCGCGTCGCAGGAGCGGCACATCGCCGTAGAGGATGAGCACCGTGCCCTGAAACCCGCGCAAGGGGGCCAGGCCCAGGCGAACCGCGTGCCCCGTGCCCTTCTGCTCGGCCTGCTCGACCACTGTCACGGTGCCTTCACCGTGGCGCACGATCAGCGCCTTCTCGACCTCGTCCCGCTGATGCCCCAGCACGGCCACCACCGGCGACGCGCCCAACTCCAGGGCCCGCTCCACCCCATAGGACACCAGTGGGACGCCCAGCATGGTGTGCAGGACCTTAACCCGCGCGGACTTCATGCGGGTCCCCTTGCCGGCAGCGAGGATGAGGCAGGCTAGCTTCTTATTGGAGGGTCGACGGCTCACGCGCATGCTCCTTGTTGCATAGCATTTTATGTTTCGGTCAGCAGCCGACCACGGTCACGCGCACCGGACATCCCCTTCGCTCGCCTCGGATGGGGTCGGCTTCACCAGCCCCCGACGCAAAAGCACGAGCCCCCACAGCCCCAGCGCGACTGCGACGGCCGCGAAACACACGGCGAAGCCCCGCGCAGAGCCGAAGTCGAGCCCCCACCAGTCGACGCGCGCGCGTTTGTATCCGTCGGCGACGGCGAGGACAGCGCTCGTGTCCGAATGCCAAGGCGCATCAGGCTCAGCCCGCGTCCAAGGATGACCGAACGGCACGTGGCGCAAGAGCCAAAGGTGGCCGCGAATGGGCTGCAACTGCGGCAACCAGTGCAACCCGTACAGGCGTTCGGTGCAGACATGGCACTTGCCCTTGCCATCCACCAAAGCCCCCGCCAGCGTGGATTCGCCAAGCCAACGCCCACGTACATCGATGCCGATGCGGATGAAGTGATCCCAGTAGAAGGCGCTGCCCACTAGCTGAACGAGCAACCCGCCCGCCAGGCTTGCCCACACCAATGCCAGGGCCGCCCGTCGCCAGGCGCGCGAGGATACGGAAACCGCCGCCTCGATGGCGAAGGGCAGCCCGAGGCAGAGGACGGGAACGGCGAAGACGCAGTAGCGTGGGCCCCAGGCGAAGTCGCCATGCCAGAAAGACAGTCGGGCGTGGATGAGGATGGGGGGCAGGACTGTCAAGGCCATGAGCACGGCCGTACTCGCACGCCGCCGAATCAACCCGGGCAGCCCGAAACACGCCGCGAGCAGTGGGGGACTGTAGAGGAAGAGACTCTTGCCCGGCGATAGCAGCATGCCCCACAGCCCATTGATGAGGCTGCCTCCGGAGAGTGCCACCGACGCCGTCTGCGCATAGCCGTCTGAGAAGGCCGAACCGAAGCGGGCCCAATTGTACCAGCCGGCCAGGACCAGACCGGGCACCAGCCCCGCACCCACGGCCAGGGCGACCGTGAGAACCGTTCGCCCCTGCGCCCGGTGGGTCCTCACCAGGTAAAGAGCGGCCAAGGGAAAACCTGCCAGGAGCACCATCTTCGTGTTGAGCAAGGCGGAGAGCCAAAGCCCGAGCACGACCCCATCCCGACGTTTGAGCTCGCGGCCCAATCTGGCCAGGTACAGAAACGCCCCAAGAAACGCCGTCGCCTGCACGATCTCCGTGTAGGGGTAGCGCGAGTAGACCCAGGTCGTCGTGCCGAAAGCGGAAGCGAGAGCTGCAAACGTGGCTCGACGGCGCCCAATGCCGTGCTCCAGGGCGAGCAACAGGAAGAGCGCGGCGATGACACCACCCAGGGCCGCCGGAGCCAGGTGCGCCGCCAAGGGCCACACACGGGCCGACCAACTCGGCCACAGCCGCCCAACCAGAAGGCGCACCGCCGCCCCCGGGACGTGTACCAGTGACCCCATCGCGGGATTGAAGGCGTAGAAGCGACCATCACGCCCGGCCGGCGCGTCGTAGGGCCAGTGCGTCTTGATGTCGATCCGATGCTCCGAGATGAGGCGCTCTGCCACTTCCCAGACCGCCGTGGCATCAGTCCACGGGCGCTCCCGACTCTGTGCCAGCAGGCCAACGGCAAACACCAGAAGGGCCACGCCAAGCAAAAGGCGTCGTGTTTCCGCTGCATGCGGCGAAGGCGCGAGCATGGGGCTTCTTACCGGCGCCCCCCATCTCGCGCAAGGTCTGGGCGCCGGCATTGGCCTGTGGTGCCGCGGCCTGCGCTCGCCTGGCTGCGTCGATCCGGGTGCCCCCGCCAGCTAGCCGAGGGAAGACGCCGGGAATTGGGGTATAGAATCGGACGCTCATGGCCCCCTACGTCCTCGTCGTCGAGAGCGATCCGGTGCTGCAGAAGCGCATCGGAGCGGCGTTGAGCGAGGCACACTACGAAATCGCCGCGGAGGCCGATCTGGACTGGGCTCGGCGCAATCTGGAGCAGCGCACGCCCGATGCGGTTATCCTGGACACGCGTCTGTCCGACGGCAGCGGTTTTGCCTTCGCCGACGAGCTGCGTGCCAAGCCGGCCTCGGCGCGCGTGCCCGTCTTCTTCGTGGCCAGCACCCACCGCGGTGCCAGCCATCAGGCCGAGGCCAAGCGCCGCTTCGCGCCCGCCGAATACCTGTCCACCCCACTCGACGTGGCCCGCCTGCTGGCCCTGCTGCTGCAGACCGTGCCGCCCGCCGCGCCGTCGGCCACGCCCGCCGTGCCCGGCTACCCGGGCGTCATCTCCGATCCGGCCCAGGAACGCGAGAAGCGCGAGGTGGAGGTCACGGCCAAGCACATGGTGACGGGCGCCGGCGAACCGCAGTTGCGCGGCTCGCTGGCCCGCCGCCCTTTCGCGCGCGTGCTGCAGCGGATCTACACCAACCGCATGTGCGGCTCGCTGCTGCTTGTGCGCAACAAGACCAAGAAGCTCATCCACTTCTCGGAGGGCTACCCCTTCGCCGTCAAGTCGAACGTGCTGCGCGAGTGTCTGGGGCAGATCCTCGTCGAGCAACGCCTGATCTCGCCCGAGGTGCTGGCCGAATCGCTGCGCCGGATGAAGGAAACGCACAAGCAGCAGGGCGAGGTGCTGGTCGGCATGGGCGCGTTGTCGCCGTACAACCTTTCGCGCGCCCTGGCCCTGCAGACCGAGGCCAAGCTGCTGGAGATCTTCTCCTGGCGCCAGGGGGACTTCGTCTTCAAGAAGGGCCAGCCCACCCACGATGCGGCCATGCCGCTCGACCGGCCGCCCGCCGCGCTCATTCTCGAGGGCATCCGCCGGCACTACGACGCCGAACGGCTGCACGCCGTGTTGGAACGGCTGTCGGGTCAGTACCTGCTGCCCAGCACCGATCCGCGCAAGCGCCTGCAGGACATCACCACGGACCCCAACGAGCGCCGCTTCGTGGATAGCCTGGATGGCACCATCAAGCTGGAAAACGCGCTGGCCTCGTCGCCCATTCCCGGGGATCGGGCGCGCCTGCTCATCGTGGCCATGACCGAGGCGGGCATGCTCACCCCGGCCCGCGCCCCGGCTCGCGTGCGCACGGACCCCGCACACCCGCCCACGCCCGCCGATGCGGCCGCCACGACCCCACACGCGGGCGAGCGCAGCCGCGAGGAGTTGGTGGCCATCCTGGAAGTGATGCGCGTGCAGTCGCACTTCGAGGTCCTGGGCGTGCAGCGCGACGCCTCCCCCGTGCAGATCGTGGAGGCTCACCGCACCCTGGCGCGCGAGTTCCACCCCGATGGCTTCCGCCTGCGCGCCGAGGAGGTGCGCCGGGTGGGCAACGCCATCTTCGAGCGCCTGCAGGAGGCCTACCGCGTCCTCGCCGACGGCCCGGCCCGCCGCAAGTACGTGGCGCAACTGGATCGCAAGAGCAACGGCACCAGCCTGCCGCCCCCGCCGCCCCTGCCCGGCATCGAGCCGGCCGCCACGACCGCAGAGCGCGTGTACTTCACGGGCGTATCGCACCTGCGCGCGCGCCGCTACCGCGATGCCGCCGAGGCCTTCCGCCAGGCCACCGCGCTGGCGCCTCACCAGGCCAGCTACCGCAGCGCCTTGGGTTGGGCGCTCTATCGACAGGCGCCCGCGGACTCGCGCAGCGTGACCGCCGCGTTGGCCGAGCTGCGCAAGGCGGTGGACGGCGACCAGCACAACCCCTGGGTGCGCATTTCGCTGGGCCGCTTTTTCGCCGAGACCGGGCTCGTGGAGGACGCCATCAAGGCCTTCGAGGCAGCGTTGCGCCTTTCACCCGGCTTGGCTGACATCGAGGAAGAGATTCGCCGTTTGAGAGGAGAAACATGATCAAGTCCGATTTCGTCTGGATGAATGGAAAGATGTTGCCGTTTGCCCAGGCGACCACGCACGTTTCCGCCTTCACGCTTCACTACGGGCTGTCCTTCTTCGAAGGTATCCGGTGCTATCGCCGCGCCGATGGGCGCAGCGCCATCTTCCGCCTGCACGAGCACATTGACCGGCTGATCTACTCGGCCAAGATTTGCGACACCAAGATCCCCTACTCGCGCGAGGAGATCGAAAAGGCCTGCGTGGACACCATGCGCGCCAACAAGCTGGACGAGGCCTACATCCGTCCGCTGGCCTACCTGGGCGCGGGCTCGCTGGGGCTCGGCTCGCGCGACAACCCCGTGGATCTGATCGTCATCGCCTTCCCGTGGGGCGCCTATCTGGGTGCGGAGGCCTTGAACAAGGGCATTCGCGTGCACGTGTCGAGCTTCGTGCGCGGCCATCTCAACCACACCATGAGCAAGGCCAAAATCGCCGGCCACTACGTGAACTCCATCTTGGCCAAGCGCGAGATCGTGGGCATGGGCTACGACGAGGCCATCATGCTCGACGCCCAGGGACAGGTGACCGAGGGCACGGGCGAGAACATATTCGTCGTGCACCGCGGACGCCTCTACACGCCGCCCCTGTCCATGCCCATCCTCGACGGCATCACGCGCGACGCGGTCCTGACCCTGGCGCGCGAGGCGGGCATCGAGGTGGTGGAGCAGACCTTCGGCCGCGACGTGCTCTACGCGGCCAGCGAGGTGTTCTTTACGGGCACGGCGTGCGAGGTCACGCCGGTGCGCGAGATCGACAAGATTGCCGTCGGCTCGGGCGAGCCCGGCCCCATCACGCGCCAGCTCCAGGCCGCCTTCACCGCCGCCGTGAAGGGCCCCGGCGAGCCCCACCCCGAGTGGCTCGCGTATTTGTAGGCGACCTCGCTTGAATTGCCCCGGGCGCACGGCCGATACTACTGGACGTGCGCCAACTGGGCCTCCTCATCGCCGCTGCCCTGACCGTCGGCTGTGGCCTGTTGTCGTCGGGAAATCGCCAGCCCGTCGATTATGCGAGCGAGGTGCAACCCTCCGTGCGCGCGCTGCGCGTGCGCGTCTTGGAGGACATGGCGGTGGTGGCCGAGGGCGAAGCGAACGCGAAGCTCAATGAACGGGTCAAGGCAGCCATCCAGGCCGAGTTGGGACAGGCCGGGCTGAAGGTGGTGCACGGCCGCGACGCCGTCTTCGACGTGGATCTGCGCATCGAGCTGCGCGCCTCCGAGACCATGCACTATCTGCGCGGCCACGTGGGACTGGTGGCCGAGGCGGGCGGAGTGGCCGTGGCCGTGGCGGACTCGGGCGAGGCCCTGCGCAGCGACGCCGAGTTCCCCATGGCCACCGCCCAACTGGCGGTGTCATCCTTGCTTCGCTCACCCGCCTTGGCCGAGTTCGCCGAGAAGAAGCACCCCAAGGCCATCCCCGCGCAGCCGAGCCAGGCGCGCGACAATCCCGACCTGGTGGCACGGGCCAAGTCTCACTACGCCACGGGCACGCGGCAGTACGATCTGGGCCATTTCCAAGAGGCGCTGGCCGAATTCGAGGCCGCGTACCTGGCCGTGCCCGATCCCGTGTTCCTGTACAACAGCGCCCAGTGCCACCGCCGCATGGGCAACGATCGCGAGGCGCTCGCCTTCTACCGCAGCTACCTGCGCAACGCGCCCGACGCCGCCAATCGCACCGAGGTCAACAAACGCATCCAAGAGATCGAGGCCAAACAGAAGTAGCGCGGCTTGGCCAGCGTACGGTGCCGTAGAGAACGCTTCGTCAGAGCTTGATATCGCCCCCGGGATCGGTGCGGCCCAACTCGTCGCGAAGCGCACGCGACCGACTAGGCGGCGCGGCCGTCGGTTCCACGGTGAAGAGCAGCCACTGTCCCTCGCGCACCCCATCGGGCAGCAGCGAACGCGGGATGGAGAAGGCCTGATCGTCGAGGAGCAGGCGCGCCCACGTCTCCTCAACCACATCGACGAAGACCAGGCTCTGCTTGGTGGTCACAGGCTCTCCCTCCGATCCTTGGTCTGCACCTGCACGGCCGAGCCGTCTGTCTTGATCGTAATCGTGCCCTCCAAGTCGGTGCGCATCGCGCGGATGCCCAGGCGCTCCAAGCGCTGGAACACCTCCTGGTGCCCCTCTTTCTGGGCGTCGTCCGCATCCGCGCTGACCACCGCCAGCCGCGGCCGCACTGCGGCCAGAAAGGCCGGCGAGGACGAGGTGGCGCTGGCGTGATGGCCGACCTTCAACACCGTGGCCGCCACATCCGCTCCGCTCGCCAGCAGCCAGGCCTCGCTCGCCGCCTCCGCATCCCCCGCGAAGAGCACGCTGAAGCGGCCGTAGTCGAGCCGCGCCATCACGCTGTTGGCGTTCTCCTCCGAATGCGCTTTGAGGATGGGAGGATCGGGTGGGCCCAACAGCGTGAGCCACGCTCCACGCCCCAAATCCACGCGACGCCCGCGCTCGGCCTGGCGAACCGGGATCTGGTGCTCCTTTAGCCGGTCCATGAGCTTCTGGTAGACCCTGCTGTCGTGTTCCGAAGGCGCATCCATGAAAAGGCGCGCCCCCACGCTGGAGATGACCTGGGCCAGCCCCCCGATGTGGTCCTCGTGGCGATGCGAGACCAACACGAGATCCAAGCGTCCGATCTGGCGCTGGCGCAGGTGCTCGACCACCGCATGCCCGGCCTCGCGGCTGCCCCCATCGATGAGCACGCTCTTGCCGGTCGGTGAGGTGATGAGGGCCGCATCCCCGTGGCCCACATCGATGAAATCCACGCGCAACCACTCCGCGGGCGGGGCCTCCGCTTGCGACCGCACAATCGGCCGGGCCCGGCACATGGCCAAGCCCGCAAGCAGGGCCAGAGCGGCCAGCGGCCAGAGGACACGCAGGCGGCGACGCTTCATACGGACATGCTACGGCCAGGACGACAATCCACGAAAAAGTGACCCACATGGGGGCGGTATCGGCGCAACCGGCGCGCGGTTGTCCTGCCGTCGTGGCCCGGGCAGAAGTCGGTGGGCAGGCCATTAACCGAGCTGAATACGCAGAGTCAGGTGGGCACGCCCCGCGGCGTCGAAGCGGCCCTCGATGGAGTAACTCTCGGGGCCGGGCTCGGCCTGGCCATCGGGCTGGCGCAGCTCCACCGCCAGAACGGCCAGGTCGGACGCCGTGGCGGCGTGCACCTGCGCCTCGATGCGCAGCTCGGTGCCGTGGTAGGGCGCGCCCGCGCCCAGGTTGCATTCCAGAACGTCCTCGGCGTCGATCTCGCGTTCTTTGACCCCGTCCCCGTGTGGCCGCGCGCGCAGGGCCAGCGTGCCGTGGTGCTGGTTCCCAATGCGCGCCACCACGACCAGATCCCGATGATCGGCCAGTGTCGGGTAACTCGCCACCGCCTCGCCCTTGCTGCCCGTCACGCGGCGGTCCAGATTGCGCCGGGCCGACTGGATCAGACGTTCGATGAGCCCCACCGCACCCCTCCTGCCCCAAGCGTAGCACCCGGCTCAGGCCGCGTCGGCGGGCGTACGCACCAGGTTGAAGGTCGCCGGCCGCAGAATCCACACCAGCAGGCCCAGCGCCACGCTGGCCAGGCCGCCGGCCAAGCCCCACCAGATGCCGGCCACGGAGGCGTTGTGGCGCAGCCCGAACCACCAGGCCAACGGCAGGGCCAGCACGTAGTAGCCGATGAAATTCATCACCGCGGCGGGCCGGGTACGCCCCAGCCCACGCAGGACCCCGCTGGCCACCACCTGCGTCCCGTCCAGCATCTGAAAGGCCGCCGCAATGGGCAGCACCTGCGCCGCTGCCGCGGTCACCTGCGCGTCGGCGCCGAACAGGGCGGGCAGTTGCCAGCGGAACACATAGAAGACCACGGCAAACAGGCTCATCACACCCGCGCCAGCCCCCAGGGCCAGGAGCGCGTTTCGCCTCGCCCCGCGCACGTCGCCCGCGCCGATGAGGTTGCCCACGCGCACGCTGGCCGCCATGGAAATGCCCAGCGGGAACATGAAGCTGAGTGAGGACAACTGCAGCACCACGGTGTGCGCCCCCAGGGCCACGGCGCCCAAGCGCCCGGCAAACAGGGTGGCGATCTGAAAGGCCCAAATCTCCAGCGCGAACTGCACGCCCACCGGCCAACCGAGACGCAGGATGCGCAACAGCGGCCTCCAGGCCAAGATCTCCCGCCCCCAGGCCACCCAGGCGGGCCGGTGGAACCCGAAGCCGAAGGTCACGACCAACAGCCCGACAGCCAACAACGCCTTGACCACGGCGCCGCCGATCCCCGCGCCCAGCACCCCCAAGGCCGGCACGCCCAGCCCGCCGAACACCAGGATCCAGGTCAGGACCAGGTTGAGCACGTTGATGACCGCCACCACCCAGAAGGCCGGGGCCACCACCCCACGCCCTGCCAGGTACTGGCGATTGACGGTGAAGAGCAACAGGCCGCACGCGGCGGGCGCCTGCACGGCCGCGAAGGTCGACGCATGGCGCGCCAGCCCCGGGTCCTGACCGGTGGCCATCAACACCGGCGCGGTGACCAGCCAGGCCAGCCCCACCACCATCCCCAGGAGCAGCGACAACAAGATGCCGCGCTGGAAGGTGTGCGCCACACCGCGCGCATCGCCGGCCCCGTAACCCTGGCTGATGAGCGGGTCAGCCCCCAGCACCACGCCCGTGGCGACCAGGCCGGTGCCGTGGACCCACGCATTGCCCAGCGACACGGCAGCCAGCACGTCGGTCCCGGCCCGCCCCGCGATGGCCGCCTCGACCACGCCCGTGATCATCACGCCGACCTGGGACGCGGCCAGTGGCACGGCGAGCTTGCCCAAGGCCTGCAGATCCCGACCCAGCATCTGCAGTTTCGATGCGGGCATCGACCCTGGTGGCAGACGAGGCGACCTCATTGGACACGACCGCGACCCCAGTCGCGTCAGCTACAGACAGCACTCCCCCGAACGCATACAGACTTGCCCGGCTTGGCCGGCCACGTGAACTCGCGCGGGGGGCTTGGGAGCCCTCAGGGTTCCCAAGGTGGGAGGAGAGAGTGGGATTCGAACCCACGGTACCTTGCGGTACACATGATTTCCAATCATGCGCCTTCGGCCACTCGGCCATCTCTCCGAAGGTCTTCAGTTTTGGTTTTCAGAGGAGAGAGTGGGAGTCGAACCCACGGTACCTTTCGGTACACCTGATTTCGAATCAGGCGCCTTCGACCACTCGGCCATCTCTCCGGTCGAATTCGGAACGAGAACGTATGCCCTGGACGGCCCGGAAGGTCAAGAGTTTGCGCGTACCTGATGCAATGTTTGCGGCGCGGGCTCGACGGGGCGGACGCCCGTGGGACAGGCGCGTGCTTCGGCGAGCCTGAAGCGCGAACCCCGCTCGAATCCCCGCAGCTAGGCGGCTGCAATGGATAACGGGATGTGGTTACCTACCAGGTTCATTAGGCGACCGCGGGAAGACGGGAATCATGACTCTGCTTCGCACTCTCGGGCTGGTGGGCTTGGGCCTGGCGCTGGGATGCAACACGATCGCTGCGCCACCCCCGCACGGCGGTACTGGGTCGGACACCAGCACGGCAACCGACAGCCGGACCACGGACACCGCGACCGACACCCCGCCCTCCACGGCCACCCTCACGGCACAAGGCACGCTGACCGCAACCAGCAGCGCCAGCCAGACGGTCAGCACCGCGGCCACGGCCAGTTCGACCGCCGGCCAGACCAGCCCCAGCACCGACGGCCGCACGGCCACGAGCCTGGTCACCAGCCTGCTCTCCTCGACGGATACCAGCACGGCCATCGAGGTCGTCATCGTCACACTCGCGGACGCCACCGCGAGCCAGCAGGTGACGGCGACCCAGACCAGCGGCACTCAGCTCGGCACGGCCTCGACGACCGTATCCGAAACCGCGACCGAGTGGACCGTGGTCAGCACGACGCGGGTGAGCGAGGCCACGGCCTTGGCCACCGCGACCGAGCTCACCACGGAACAAGCCACCCAGACCGCGATGGTCATCACCACCGCGTACGACGAATCGTCCGGCACGCAGACGGCCTCGGCCACCGCGACCCGCACCGTGCCAGTCCAGGCAACGGCGACGGCGATCGTCAGTTCGATCTACACGAGGCCCGTCGAGCAGACCGTATCGGACTCGGCCACCGCCACGTGCACCGCGTCACGAACGGCCGCCCAGACAACGATCCTCACCGCCGCGACCACCGCGACGACCACGACCGCCGTCGGAGGCACGCACACGGCCACCCAGACCAGGACCATTTCGCGCGTCACCTCGTCCACGCGCACCGCTTCGCACACGAGCGCAACGCAGCGCTAACCGGGGGTTGACAGGGTGGGTGGGTTCGGCAATACACGCCCCATGCGCCTACTGCCCCGTGAAGAGTCTTTCTTCGACGATTTCGAGAAGCACGCCTCCAAGACGGTGGAGGGTTGTCGAGCCTTCATGGAAATGGCGAGTGGCACGGGCGACGCGGCCTCGTACAGCCCCAGGCTGAAGGCCATCGAGAGCGAGTGCGATCAGATCACCCACCACGTGGTCGCGCGCCTGCACAAGGTCTTCATCACGCCCATCGACCGGAACGACATCTTCCGGCTCATCTCCAAGATGGACGACGTGATGGACTTCGTGGAGGCGGCGGCTCAGCGCATCGCCCTTTACGAGGTTCACGAGCCCACGCCCGAGTTGGCTGATTTGGCACGCACGCTCACCCATCAGGCCGAGCGGCTGCTGGAGGCGGTGCAGGGTCTGCGCAACCTGAAGAACCCCGACTTGATCTTGGAAAAGTGCGTGGAGATCAACCGCCTGGAGAACGAGGCGGACGTTCAACTGCGCAGCGCCATCGTCCGCCTCTTCAAGGAGACCAAGGATCCCATCCTGGTCATCAAGTGGAAGGAGATCTACGAGCTGCTCGAGACGGCCACCGATCGCTGCGAGGACGTGGCCAACATCATCGAGGGCGTCGTCCTCGAAAATTCGTGATTCTTCGAAGCCTCACCCGCCATCGCGAAGGAGGCTGAGGAAGGCCTCGCCGTAGGCGGCGAGCTTCTTGGGGCCCACGCCAGGGACGGCACGCAGCTCGTCCTCGGTGCGCGGGCGCCGGGCGACCATGGCCAGCAAGGTGGCGTCGCTGAAGATGATGTAGGCCGGGACCTTGCGCGCATCGGCCAACTGGCGGCGCAGGACCTTGAGGGCCAGCAAGAGTCGCTCGCCCTCGACGGCCGCCACGGAGATGGGCGCGGGAGCACGCGGGGGAACGGGAAGCGCGGCGCGGCCCTTGTGCCGACGGGGCGCGGGGCGGCTGTCCGCCAACACATCCCAGCCCGCGCAACGATCACAGGATTTCGCGCAACTGGCGATGGCTTCGCCGAAATAGGCCGCCAGCCCGCGGTGACGACAGGTCTCCGCGTCGGCCAGGCGGAACATCTCGCGCACCCGCCCGCGATGACCGGCCACCAGTTCGTCGGACAACTCGCCGCTCTCGAAGAGGCGGTCGTAGCTCATGACGTCGGCCCACGAGTAGAACAACACGCAATCCGCGTCCACGCCGTCGCGGCCGGCGCGCCCGATCTCCTGGTAATAGCCCTCGATGGAGCGGGGCATGTCGCGGTGGATCACGTAGCGCACGTTGGACTTGTCGATGCCCATGCCGAAGGCCACGGTGGCCACCACCACGTCGGCCTTGTCGCAGCGGAAGGCATCCTGCACGCGCGTGCGGTCGTTGGCCTCCATGCCCGCGTGATAGGCCAACGCCGCCACGCCCTGCTCGCGCAGGTACGCGGCCGTGGATTCGGTGGACTTGCGCGAAAGGCAGTACACGATGCCGCTCTGCCCGGGACGCGCCTGGATGAGCTGGGCGATACGCTCGCGCACGCTGGGGCCGTCCTCGCCCTTGCGATAGGCCGACAGGCGCAGGTTGGGACGGAAAAAGCTGCCGCGAAAGAGCGCCGGCTCCTGCATGGCGAGCTGCTCGATGATGTCGCGGGTGACCTCCGCGGTGGCGGTCGCAGTCAGCGCCAGAACCGGCGGATTGCCGAAGCGGCCCTTGAGCCCCACCAGGTTGCGGTAGGCGGGACGAAAGTCGTGTCCCCACTGGCTGATACAGTGGGCCTCGTCCACCGCCACCAGGCGCGGGCGAATCTGGCTCAGCAGCGACCCCAGCCAGGCCTCGATGCCCTCGGGCGCCGCGTACAGCAGCTCGAACTCGCCCCGCAACAGCCCGGAGGTGCGGGCGCGGCGCTCGTCCGGCGACAAGCTGGAATTGAGGAAGGTGGCGCGCAGGCCGACCTCGTTGAGCGCATCAACCTGATCCTTCATCAGCGAGATGAGCGGCGAGATGACCAGCGTGGTGCCGCCCAGAAGGCGCGCCGGGATCTGGAAGGTCAGCGACTTGCCCGCGCCGGTGGGCATGATGCCCACGCAGTCGCGCCCGGCCAGCAGCGCGCCGATGATGTCCTCCTGGCCGCGCCGAAACGACGAATAGCCGAAGACATCCTTGAGCACCAGGCGCGCCTTCCCTAAATCGACCGCGGGGACCGCGCGGAGGCCGGAGGCGATCTCGCGCAGGGCCGCCACATCGGCGGGCGAGAACAGCTCCGGCCTGCGCCGCCAGAGCTGGCGCATGTCCTCGATGCGCGCCTCTCGCTGCTCGACCTGCCCGCGCGAGCGACGGAGTTCTTCGATGGTGTCTTTGACGAGCGCGACGGACACGGCAGGGCTATCGGCAGGCGCGGGCACGGGTTGCCCAGAGTACCACCCGCCACGCACAGGCGATCACCGTCCCGCATGTCGCCATGCAACGCTTGCCGCGAAGCGGAGGCGCTCGCTCCTTGCGGGAATCCAGATACGCCTGGCCTAATCTCGGACCGTCCCCGTAGAGTGCGTCGAATCCGCCTGAGCCGCCCGCAGCAGAGGTGGACCAACCGGCAAACGCCGATTCACGCTGGAGGAAACGATGCTCGCACACTGCTCGCTCTTCGCATTGGTCCTCGCCCTCTTCACGGGAACGGCAGCCCAAACCGTGTCGTCAGACGGTGGCCTTACCAGCGCGGGCGAGCCTCCGCGCGAGTCGGGGCAGAGCCTGCTCGACGAGGTTGCGAGCCTGGTCGAGCAGCAGCTCTACTCGCGCGCGCGCCTGGATGAGGTCGGCTGGAGTGCGGCCCTGTCCCGGGCTCGGGCTGCGTACGCCTCGGCTTCGGAGAGCCGGGCTCGGACGGAGATCATACGTGCCCTGCTGGCGGCCCTGAGAGTCTCACACACACAGCTCTACCTCAGAGATGACCCGGCCTACTGGGCGCTGGCCTCCATCTTCGAACCCGTGCTCATTCGGAGATGCAGCAAGGACCTGTTACCGAGCATACCGGTGTCACGCGACGATGTGGGCGTCCACTGGAAGCAGGTCGGGAAGGATTGGTTCGTGGGAGGGCTCTACGCGGCCGGTCCTGCCGAGAAGGCCGGACTGAAGCTCGGCGACCGCGTTCTGGCCGCCGACGGCCGACCGTTTTCGCCGGTTCAGGCCTTCTGGGGAAAAGCGGGCACCAGCGTGGCGCTGCGAGTCCAACGTTCCCGGGAAGGCGCCCCCATGACCATCACGGTTACGCCCAGGACGGCCAAGCCTCAGGACGAGTACCGTCAAAGCATCGTCGATAGCTGGCGCATGCTCGAGCACCGGGGGCGGAAGATCGCCTACCTGCGGGTATGGGCATGGACGGGCGTCGAGCACCAGATGGCCGTCTTGGACGCGGTTGCCCAATCGAACGCCGCTGCTGCCGACGGATTCGTCATCGACCTGCGAGACGGCTGGGGCGGAGCCGCTCCCCAGTACCTGGGCATGTTCTTCCGAGACGTGCCCGTGCTCGAGTCCATCGGCCGAGACGGGAAGAGCCAGATATTCGACCAGCAGATCCGCAAGCCGACCGTCATTCTGATCAATGGCGGCACTCGGAGCGGAAAAGAGGTGATCGCGTACGGCGCCAAGAAACACCACCTGGCACGACTCGTCGGAGAGCGAACTGCGGGCGCTGTCATGGCTGGAACGCCGTTCTGCCTGAGCGATGGCTCCTTGCTCCTGCTGGCTGCAGCCGACGTCAAGATCGATGGCGAACGCCTGGAAGGCCGCGGCGTTGCGCCCGACATCGAGGTGCCGTTCGATATCCGCTTCGCTGCCGGCCGCGATCCGCAGCTCCAGCGGGCTTTGGACGTGCTGACCGGGAAGTGACCGACCAGGGCCACCGACGCGCATCGGGGATTCCTTTCGTGCTTCGACAACCCGAAAGAGACACCCCTCGATGCGCGTCGCTACTGCCGCCTCAGAAGCAATCGATCTGACTCGGCTTTTCGTGGGGAGAAGTCAGCAGAGAGACTATCCTGGGTGCCATGGACTGGACAGCATTTGGCTCGATTGCAGGCCTCGTCGGTGCTGGCGTCGCTATGGTCGCGTTTGTTTCTCAGCTTCGCCTGGCACGGCTGTCCTTACAAGCCGATGTCGTGCTTCGATTCAACGACAGAATGGAGGACGACGGGATGCGCCGTTTGCGGAAGGCTGCCGCCGCTAAGCTCATCGCTAAGGAGCCAGACAATGAAGAACTGGAGCGCCTCCTTGATTTCTGGGCTACCGTTGCCTTCATGGTTCGCTCTGGAGCCATCAATCTGGGGTTCGCGTATGACCAGTTCGGCTGGTGGATGATCAGATACTGGCATTGTTCCAAAGAACACATCGCGCGAAGCAGGGCGCAGGACCCGGGAAGCTTCCGAAATCTTGAACACGTCGTGAAGTCACTGATTCGACGAGAAATGCGCGACTGTTACTCCAAGAACGACTACTCCGAGTCCAAGTTGGCAATGTTCCTCGCCCAAGAGACCCGGCTTTGAGCCTACGAAAGGGCCAAAACACGACCTGACTGATCCCCGCGAATTTCGGATACCGACGTGCTCAGCAGGGGCACGTAATTGTTCGCGGAAGGCTCTCGGCATTTCGACGAGAGCGCGTCGGTGGAGGAACGCAAGGTGTTCGCCTCGTCTCATGACGGCGACACCAAGGACCGAGAAGGAAAGCGCGCGGTGCTTGACGGTACTCGGCGGAGCGCCCCAGTGGTCGTCGCCCGGGCTTTCGCCTGGCCCTGGCCAGCACGAGCCGCGCTTGCAGGCCCCTGCTGGGGCTGCACAGCGCGCACTCGGGGCCAGTGTCCCGCGGGACGAGAGAGGCCTGGCGGTACAGGTAGTCCTTGGTGACGTACCTGCCGCTCGACCAAAGATCGACTCCGGATCGTCCGCCGCCTCGACTCCCAGCATATCCCCTCGACCAACCTCTCCGCGGCGAGGCGGCGAAGCCTCGTTGCGAGGCTCTACGATCCGGATCGGCGCCTAGGGATCGCCTGGGCAGTGGGCTCGCAGATAGTTCAGCCCGACGCTGTTGACCGAGAAGTCGGTGTACAGAGACAGGGCATTGCCAAAATGACTTGCGGCCGTGCGTTCAGTGATTACGCCTTGTCCGGTTCGGTACTCTCCATTGAGCAGAAGCGTGTCGTACCCCTGCTCGAGATCGTAGCTGGCCTCGAAGTCGAATTCGTACGACCCCGGACCCGAGAGCAGGTTGGGGCAAGGGCGCCACGCCGCCTCTTCGTAAATGTCGTTAGGCAGCAGCGCCGGCGGTACCGGCCGGGTCACACACTCCTGCCCGTGGCAGATGAGATAGAACGAGGGGTACCCGCTGTACGGAGCGTTCGAGTAGCCCGGGGCGGCCCCCACTGTGCGTATCGCCCATTGGCTGAAGAGAGCCGTGGGCGTGTAATAGGATTCTGTCGCGGCGACGACGTTGTCATCTTCGTCGGTCTGCACGGCACCGCCGAAGAGAACGCCCACCAGGGCCGCAGAGTTGGTATTCAGGAAGCACGCGCCCCCCGAGTCGCCACTGAAGCTGAGCTGCGGGGGGGCACCGGCCGCGACGACCGTGAAGGCCTGGGTGGAACCCGTCACGTTCCCGTCTTCGTCGGTTACCTGATGAAGCGCATGTGCACTCTCGACGTGCATCAACCCGCTCCGGAGGGTTCCCCCGCCCGCGCCATCTAGCTGATTGGCGCCATATCCGAAGCAGGTCACGTCCTGGTTGACCAGTCTGGCGTCATCCCACGGATAGAGGCTGGTGACCCAGCCTCGCGTTCGCCCACTAATCGTGTACGGACTCGAAAGCCTCACGAGGGTCACGTCCAATCCCTCCGGCCCGTTGACGACCTCGCTCACGCCGCGGAGCAGTGCTTGCTGCTCGGTTGCTGTTGCCGTACTCAGGTCCGCCAGGTTGGCCCGCGCGACGAGTGTCCCGGTCGTGGTTTCGCAGTGCCGGGCCGTGAGCACCCATTCGTTCGTGATCAGCGTGCCACTGCAGGTGAATTCGTACTGAGAATCGCCCACCGGGGCCAACAGCATCACGTGGATGCCGTCTCCGGGCGCGACAGCCGTGCCGTTCAGAATGCTCGACTGGGTCGATTCGATGCCTTCTGCCTCTGCCTCCTCGGGAACACCACACGCCGACAGCATCATGGTGCAACCGAGCCCCAGGGCAAGCGCACTGCGAACTCTATGAATCGTTTGCATAATCCCGTATCTCCTCTCTACGTGTTCCAAATCGGTGGTCCAGTTTGTTGCGACTAGGGGTCACCAGGGCAACGGCCCCGCAGGTAGTTCAGCCCGACGCTGTTGACCGAGAAATCGGTGTACAGAGACAGCGCATTGCCGAGATGACTCGCGGCCGTGCGTCCAGTGATGACGCCTTGTCCGGTTCGGTACTCTCCATCGAGCAGCAGGCTGTCGTATCCCTGCTCGAGATCGTAGCTGGCCTCGAAGTCGAATTCGTACGACCCCGGACCCGAGAGCACGTTGGGGCAAGGGCGCCACGCCGCCTCTTCGTAAACGTCGTTGGGCAACAACGCGGGCGGCACCGGACGGGTCACACACTCCTGCCCGTGGCAGATGAGATGGAACGAAGGGTACTGGCTGTACGGAGCGTTGGAATACCCGGCTGCGGCTCCGATCGTGCGTATTGCCCACTGGCTGAATTGGCTGGTGGAAACGTAAGTCCCGTGGTCGCCGAAAGTCCCCCAATGGGCCACGCCGACCAGCGCTGGGTTCGCCGGGTTGTCGAGAAAGCATCCACCGCCCGCGTCGAACCAGTCGCTGTAGATATTGCCCGTGTCGGACTTGACCTCGATGACCATGCTCCACTTTTTCGAGATGGAGTCGTACATCTGCCACCCGGTTTCGGTCACCCTCATGAGCGCCGTGGTCAGCTTCGAGCCAGAGGTGTAGCCGTAGCAGCGCACCGTCTGGTCCTGCAGCCTGGAGTCGTTGAGGCCGCCCAGCGGGAAGATGCTGGTCCGGCCGACGCCCGCGAAAGGCTGATTGAGCCGCGCCAGGTTGATGGGTAGCTGAGGATGAATCGAGATTTCGGCCACCGTTCGCTGCTCCGAGCCTCTGGTGACCACCGTGCCGATGCTCGCACAGTGTTGGAAGGTGACCAGCCAGGTGTCGTTGAGGAGGGTGCCGGAGCAATTGAGGTTTGGAGATGTCAGGCGGACATGGATCCCGTTCTCCGCCGAAATCTCCCCGCCACCCACCAGAGCCGCTGTGGACTGTTCGATCTCCTGGTCCAAACCCTCCGGCCCTTCGCACCCCGTGCCGCTAGCCAAAAGACACGCGAACAGCCCGAGACTCAGCGGAACGCTGGCGAGTTCCCCGACGCGTTTTTCGAGCTCTGGTGGTGCGCAGCCTGGTCGCAATCCTTCCCGGGTCCGGTCTTGTCATGATGTCTCCTTCTGGCCGTGTGGTACCTGGAAGACCGGCAGGTGGACGACCGTCAACCAGGAATGCGCACGAGCGCTCGCGGTGCTGGGGTGGACGGTCCCGCGGGGAGGAGTTCGGGGTCCGCTGGGCAGGTGCATGGCGCCCAGGATCTTCTCGGCGAGGGGCTCTCTCTTAATGAGCGCGATGGGGCGGAGCGGTGACTGGCCCTTGCTGGACACGCAAGGCGCCAAGGCGCGTCATGGAGGACGTCCGCAGGGCCTGAAATCGGGTTTGCCCAGGTTGGGGAGGCCCTTGCAACGCCTGCAATTCCGCTGTCCCCGAAGACTGGAAACGGCGATCAAGCCTCACACCGCCACCTCCGGCGCTGATCAGGCCCTTGCAGCGGCTGCAAGCCCCTCCGCTGACGGCGGGAAGGCCCCCGTGGGCGACCGCAAAATGCCCGGCGTTCGGCACCGGGTCGCGTCGTACCGGCCGCGCGCCCTGGATCAACGCCTGCGAAGGGTGTTGCAGCCCCTGCAAGCGCCTCCCCCGCCGTTGACCTTGGCCATTGCAGGCCTTGCAACCGCCTCACAAAATCTCGCCCTTCCGAAT
>JAEXQJ010000172.1 GCA_023438785.1 Pseudomonadota bacterium | reverse complement strand
CAACATGGACGAGTTCGCCATGGGCTCGTCGAACGAGAACAGCGCCTTCAAGTCGGTGCGCAATCCCTGGGACCTGGAGCGTGTGCCAGGCGGCTCGTCGGGCGGTTCGGCAGCCTCGGTGGCGGCCTCGCTGTGCGCAGGCAGCCTGGGCACGGACACAGGCGGCTCTATTCGCCAGCCCGCCGCTTTGTGCGGCATCGCGGGCATGAAACCCACCTACGGCCGCGTCTCGCGCTACGGGGTCATCGCCTTCGCCTCATCGTTGGATCACCCGGGGCCCTTCGGCCGCTCCGTCGAGGACGTGGCCGCGCTGCTCGAGGTGATGGCGGGCCACGATCCCTACGACGCCACGTCGATCCCGGCGCCGGTGGGCAAGTACCTGCAGGCGTGCGCCGCGGGTATGGCCGGTTTGCGCGTGGGTGTTCCCGAGGAGTACTTCGCGCCCGGCATGGACGCGGAGATCGAGGCCTCGGTGCGCGCCGCCATCGACGAGTTGGCCCGGGCCGGGGCCAAGCTGGTGCCCGTCTCGCTGCCTCACACCAAGTACGCGGTGGCCACCTATTACCTGGTGTGCACCGCCGAGGCGTCATCCAACCTGGCCCGCTACGACGGCGTCCGCTACGGCCACCGCACGGAGGACGCGGCCAATCTGGAGGAACTGTATTCCAAGACGCGCGGCGAAGGTTTCGGGGCCGAGCCCAAGCGTCGCATTATCCTGGGCACCTACGTGCTGCGCTCGGGTTACTACGAGGCCTACTACGGCAAGGCCCTGCGCGTGCGGCGCAAGATCTACGACGACTTCCGCGCGGTGTTCGACAAGTGCGACGTGCTGGCCACGCCCACCTCGCCCACGCCGGCCTTCAAGCTGGGCGAGCGTCAGGCGGACCCGCTGCAAATGTACCTGGCCGACATCTACACGGTCGCGCCCGCCCTGGCCGGCGTGCCCGCGCTGTCCCAGTGCTGCGGCTTCACCAAGTCGAACCTGCCCATCGGCCTACAGCTCATCGGCCCGCCGCTGGGTGAAGAGGCCGTGTTCCGCGTGGCTGGCGAGTACCAGCGGCGCACCGACTGGCACCGCCGCCTGCCCAAGGATCACACATGAGCGTGGACAAGTACGAAGCGGTCATCGGCCTGGAGGTGCACGTGCACCTGGCCACCCGATCGAAGATTTTCTCCATTTCCTCGACGGCCTTCGGCGAGGAGCCCAACTCGTGCACGGATCCGGTCTGCCTGGCTCTGCCCGGGGCCCTGCCCGTGCTCAACCTGGCGGCGGTGGACGCGGCCGTGCGCTTGGGCTTGGCCGTGGGCTCGCATATTCGGCCGCGCTGCCGGTTCGCGCGCAAGCACTACTTCTATCCGGACTTGCCCAAGGGCTTTCAGATCTCGCAGTACGACGAGCCGTTGTGCGAGGGCGGCGCGGTTCGTTTCCGCGTGAGCGGCGAGCCGCGGCAGGTGCGCCTGACCCGCATCCACATGGAAGACGACGCGGGCAAGAACATCCACAACGCCGACGGGACCAGCTTCGTGGACTACAACCGGGCCGGTGTGCCGCTCGTGGAGATCGTCAGCGAGCCGGACATCCGCAGCGCCGAGGAAGCGGCCGAGTACATGCGCGCCCTGCGCACTCTGGTGCGCTACCTGGGCATCAGCGACGGCAACATGGAGGAGGGCTCGCTTCGCTGCGACGCCAACGTGTCGCTGCGGCCGCGGGGTGCCGAGAAGCTGGGCACCAAAGCCGAGCTGAAGAACATCAATTCGTTCAAGCACGTGCGCGAGGCCATCGAGCACGAAATCCGACGCCAGGCCGCGGTGCTGGATCGGGGCGAGGCGGTGGTGCAGGAGACGCGGCTGTGGGATCCGGACCGCGGGATCTCGGCGTCCATGCGCAGCAAGGAACACGCCCACGATTACCGCTACTTCCCCGAGCCCGATCTGCCGCCCCTGGCCGTGGACGCCGCGTGGCTGGGCCGGGCGCGCGCGACGCTGCCCGAATTGCCCGAGGATCGCCACGCGCGCTACGTGGAGAAGCTGGCGCTCTCGATCCAGGACGCGGGCGTGCTCACCTCCGAGCGCGAGATCGCGGACTACTTCGATGCGGCCTCGAAGGCCTGTGGCGCGCCCGCCAAGAAGGTCGCCAACTGGATCATCAATGAGGTGTTGGGGCGGGTCAGCGAGCCGCGGCAGTTGGCCGCGGCCGACGTGCCCGTGCCGCCCGCCGCGCTGGCTGAGTTGGTGGATCTGGTCGAGAAGGGCACCCTGTCGGGCAAGCTGGGCAAAGACACCTTCGGCCGCATGTGGACCGAGAGGCGTCGCGCCGGCGATATCGTGGCCGCCGAGTCGCTGGCCGTGGTTTCCGACACGGGGCTCATCGAGGAGGCGTGCAGGACGATCATCGAGGCCCACCCCGGCGAGGTCGCCCGCTTCAAAGGCGGCGAGGTCAAGCTGATGGGCTTCTTCGTGGGCAACGTCATGAAGGCCACCAGCGGCAAGGCCAACCCCAAGACGGTCAACGAGACCCTGCGCAGGCTGCTCGGTTAGGCCACGCGGAGGACCCGCGAGCGCGCGGGTCACCGCCAGGTGATGCGTGGCTGCTTGCGCCTGGGGATGCGTCGGTAGGTCACCGCCGGGCGGCCGGCCATGGCCACGCCGGCGCAGCGCTGGCCCGCGGGCAACCCGAGCGTGGCGTGAACCTCCGGCGAGGCGCCCGCGCCGATCATGACGAAGCCGGCCCAGCAGGTGCCCGCCTGAAGCGGCAGGGCGGCCAGCTCCAGGTACGTCATAGCGATGGCGCCGAAGTGGCTGCCGGCGGGGAAGTCGGCCGGTGCGTGCACCACGACGAGGTGGGGCGCCTGGCGGCAGATCATATCCACGCCGGCCTCGCACGCGGAGACCAGCGCGGGCATGCCGAGCGCGGCCGCGAGGGGCGCGCCGGCCGCAATGCTCTCGCGCATCCACTCGACGGTCGCCTGGGCCACGCGGCGGACCGCTTGGGTGCCGCTCAGCACGGTCCACGACAGAGGCTGCGCGTTGTGGCCCGAGGGTGCGTATTGGGCGAGCGCGATCATCTGCTCCAGCACCTCGCGTGGCAGCGGCTCCTCGCGAAAGGCGCGGATCGAACGCCGCCCCTGGAGCAGCTGGCTCACCCGTGCAAGGTCCAGGCGCCAGTCGGGCGCCAGCGGCTCCAGCGCCTCGGCGGCCACGCCGTCCAGCGACAGGGCGCCCTTGGGACAAACCGACAGGCAGTGGCCACAGGAGATGCAACGTGCGCCGGGCCGCACGGCCGGACCGCCGCTCGCGCCTCGGGTCAGTACGCCCACCGGGCAGACTCGGGTGCAGACACCGTCCTTCGCGCACAGGGACTCATTCAGCGTAGGCATGGGAACTCCTCGATTTCGGTCGCGGCCAGCGACCTTCTTTCAGCCCACGCTAGCCGAGGCCGTGCCCCGCGTATTGTAGAAATGCGACGTCGGGGCACGCGGCGAGCAACCCGCGGCGAACTGGCCCGGGGTCATGCCGGCGATGGCGCGGAACTCGCGAATGAAATGCGCCTGATCGTAAAAGCCGCACGCGTGCACGATGTCCGCCCAGTTCGCCGGCCGCCCCAAAGGCACGAGCCTCATGGCGTGTCGGACCCGTTCGATCCGACACGCCAGCTTGGGGCTGACGCCGATCGATTCGCGGAACAGCCGTTCGAGCTGCCGCGGGCCGGTATCCAGGCTGCAGGCGAGCTCTCCTATCTCCAGCGTGCCGCGCGATCGTTCGATGAGCTCGATAGCGGCCGAGATCCTGTCGCCGCAGGTCCGGCGCCCGTTCCGGGAACGGAAATCGAGCAGGACGCGCTCCATTGCGCGCGCGCGTCCGACGGGGGTCTGCGCGTCGCAGGCCGCGCCGGCCAGGCGCCGCACCAGCGCGGGTGACTCGACGGCGGCTAGGTCGACCACACGATCCGTCACATCGTGCATGGGAAACCCGAAGAACGCCTGTCCCCGCCCGGGCCGGAACCTCAGACCCACGGCCGTGCAGCGGCCCTCGGAATGGAGGGTGGCCGAGGCTGACAACGGTCCGACCAGATAGGGCGCGCCCTGAGCCCGGCTGCCGAACAGGAACCGCTCCGCCTCGGCGCAGAAGTGGCCATCCAGAGTGATGATGAGGTCCAGCGAGCTCTTGCCCGGGCTCGGACGCGTGAGAGGCGCGGGCAGCGGCGCCTTGGCGCCGACCATCCAGAGATACTCGATGTCGTCGGCCAGCGCGGAGGAGGCCGCCACCTCTTCGTAGTCGAGCCCGCGAAAGGTCATGGTGTCGAGCTCGACCCGGGGCGCCGCGGACGGCGAGTGTGGTCGGCTGGCCATGACACTGACTACGATACCACCAACGTGGGCCGCGGCGGCTCAGGTGCTGAATCCGGCACATTGAATCGTGAAAAGACTCTGGCACGTGGTGCGAGATCACCACGTGGCGTACGCGTACTGTCTCAGCCACCGAGAGGCACCTTGCTGCCCCTGAGCCGGCCGGGAACGTGGTGGGACGGCGGTGCGGCCGGCGGGGCGCAGCCACGCTGGGATGGGGATGCGACTCGGCGCCCACACCTGGCGTGAGCCGTCTTGCAAGCCGAGAGGCATTATTGATCGGCTGATGACAGCTCCGCGCCCCAAGCTTGAGCTCGTGCACAGAGACCGAGTTGGTCGTCGATCCGCTCGGTGCTGGGCGCGCTTTTCTTCTGCGACGGGGAAGCGCGCGTTTCGTCGTGACCCACGACGAGCGGCGGCCATTCAGGGTTCGGGCTGGATCTCTCGTTGTCGAAGATCTCGGGA
>JAEXQJ010000163.1 GCA_023438785.1 Pseudomonadota bacterium | reverse complement strand
CCGGCGCCTCAGGCTTCGCCTCGTCAACAGGCTGTTGCGCCTCAGTCGGCTGTTGGGCGTCGTCTGCCAATTCCTCGGCGAACGCGAGTGGCGACACGAAGCCGGCCGCCACGAATCCCGATAGCCTCAGTAGCTGAAATACTCGTCGCATGGTTGCCCTTCCTCTGGTCAGTTGCGGTAACTAGAACTTGGTCTCCACGAAGGCCACGCCTACTGGCCGTAGTAGGCGTTCTTTCCGTGCTTCCGCTCGAAGTGCTTCCGAACGATGTACTCCGGCAGGCGACCCGCTTGGGGGTCCAGGGCGCGCGTGATGGACGCCATCTTGGCAAGCTCCTCAAGAACGACGGCATGATACACGGCCTTCTCCGCCGTCTTGCCCCAGGTGAACGGGCCGTGCCCCGCCACGAGCACCATGGGAGTCTGGCGAGGATCACGCGTCCGGAAGCAATCCGTGACTTGCGCGCCCGTCTCGGCTTCGTAGTCACCCTGGACGGCCTCGGCGGTCATGACCGCCGTGCAGGGAACATCCTCGGCCAGGTGGTCCGCGTGGGTCGTGCCGTACAGCGGGATCGGCATACAGGCCTGCGCCCACGCCGTGGCGTAGGTCGAGTGCGTATGAACGATCCCGCCGATGCCCTGGAATGCGCGATACAAGGCGGCATGGGTCTTGGTGTCGGAGGAAGGGCGCAGAGTCCCCTCAACGACCTTGGCGTCGAGATCGACGATGACCATGTCTGCCACGGTCAGGCTCTCATAGGCCACACCACTCGGCTTGATGGCGAACACCGATCGAGCTGCGTCCAGCGCCGAGACGTTGCCGAAGGTGTAGATGGCGAGACCGCGGCGGGGAATCTCCATGTTCGCCCGCCAGGCCTCTTCTTTGAGCGCGTCGTAGCTCGACTTCATCGGTGACCCTTACCGACCCATTCGGAAGGCAGCGTCGTTCCAGCGAAGCTCCTTCTTGAGCGTGGCGATCTCCGTGGCGTGTCCGATGCGCACGCATTCTACGCCCAGCATGCCCGCCAGGTCCTCCATCTGCTCAGCCGTCACGGCCACGCTGAGCGACGTGTGATGCGCTCCGCCCGCCAGGAGCCACGCCTCGCAGCCGCGCCGGAAATTCGGCCTCGGGACCCACAACGCCCGCGCCACCGGAAGCTTCGGCATCGCGTGCTCGACCTTGACCACGTCCACCTCGTGCACGATGAGGCGCATGCGGCCACCCATGTCGACCAGCGACGAGGCCACCGCGAGGCCGGGCGCCGCATTGAAAACCAGACGGCAGGGGTCTCCTTTGCCACCGATTCCGAGGGGATGGACCTCAAGAGAAGGCTTGCCGTCAGCGATCGACGGGCAGACCTCCAGCATGTGGGCCCCGAGCACCTGCTCCTCGCCCTTGACGAGGTGGTACGTGTAGTCCTCCATGAACGACACGCCCCCCTGACGCCCCGCCGACATGACCTTCATCAGGCGCACGAGGGCGGCCGTCTTCCAGTCTCCCTCGGCGCCGAAGCCGTAGCCGTCGGCCATGAGACGCTGGCAGGCAAGGCCAGGGAGCTGGTTGAGGCCGTACAGATCCTCGAACGTGGTCGTGAAGGCCCCGTAGCCGCCGCTGGTGAGGAAGGCCCGCATCCCGAGCTCTTGCCTGGCGGCATCGCGCAAGCTCTCACGCTGGGCGCCGCCCTTGAGCAGGGCCGGCGCGACGACATACTGCGCTTCGTATTCCTCGACCAGGCGATTGACCTCCGCGTCTCCCACCTCGGCGATCCGCTTGACCAGGTCGCCCACGCCGTAACCGTTGGTCGACCAGCCCAGTTGGATCTGCGCCTCCACCCGGTCGCCGCCCGTCACCGCCACTTCGCGCATGTTCATGCCACCGAAGCGCACGATCTTCAGCTTTCGCGACTCGGCGGCCGCGCACGCCACACGGGACCAGGCCTCCAACTCGGCCAGCACATCGCTGTCCTGCCAGTGCCCCACCACGATCTTGCGCTCCATCCGGAGGCGCGCCGCCATGAACCCGAACTCGCGGTCGCCATGGGCCGACTGGTTCAGGTTCATGAAATCCATATCGATCTGCGACCAAGGCAGCTCGCGGTTGAACTGCGTGTGCAGATGGGCCAGCGGCTTCGTGAGCTGCGCCAGCCCACGGATCCACATCTTCGCCGGGGAGAATGTGTGCATCCACGTGATCACGCCAACGCACGCCGGAGCCGCGTTGGCTTCGAGACACATCTGCTCGATGGCGTCCGGCCCCTTGAGAGTGGGCTTCCACAGCACGCGAACCGGCAGCTTGCCCTGGGCGTCGAGATACGCCGCAATCTCGCGGGAGTGCTCCGCGACCTTGTTCAACGTCTCCTGACCGTACAATTCCTGACTACCGGTCAAAAACCAGACTTCTTGGGTCTTTGTAGCGCTCATGTTCGCACCTTTGCTCGTTTCGTTATTGGTACAACGCCGGGTCGCCTGTGGCTACGACGTGCGCTTCAGCTCGCTCTCCACGAAGGAACCCAGCGCCAGGTAGTCCTTGTACAGCCGGTCGTAGCGCTTGGCGCGCTCGGGATCGGGCCGATACACGGACTCGGTGCCAGAGGACATCGCCTTCTGGGCCTCCTCCACATCCCCGTACAACCCCGCCGCGGTGGCCGCGAACATCGCCGCGCCCAGCGCGACAGGCTGCTCCCCGGCGGCCACCGAGACCTCGATGTTCATGACGTCCGCGATGGTCTGCATGACGAAGCGGCTCTTCTTGGCCACCCCGCCGATGGCGATCGCACTGTCGATTCGGGTCCCCTGTGCGCGGAAGCGCTCGACGATGGCCCGCGAGCCGAAGGCCGTGGCCTCGACCAGGCTGCGGAAGATACGCGGAGCGTCGGTCCCCAAACGGATACCGGTGATGGCGCCCGTGAGCCGCTGATTCGCATCCGGAGTCCGGCGACCATTCATCCAATCGAGCGCAACGGGAACGGTCTCCTCCAGGCTCAGAGCGGCGGCGGCCTGCTCCAGCGCGGGAATGATCTTCTCGCCGATGCGGGCAGCCACATCGCGCTTCACGTCTTCCGAGAGTCCCGGCAGCGTCGGGAGAATGGTTTCGAGGGGCCAGCAAAGGAGCGACTTGAACCAGGCGTACACGTCTCCGAACGCGGATTGGCCGGCCTCGTAGCCGATCATCCCCGGAATCACCGATCCATCCACCTGCCCACAGATTCCGGAAACGAGCTTCTCGGGTTCGTTGGCACGGGCCGACACGACCATGTCGCAGGTGCTGGTCCCCATCACCTTGAGCAGACGGTTGCGGCTGATGCCGCCCCCCACGGCACCCATATGCGCGTCAAAGGCGCCGACCGCAACCACGGTCTCGCGCGACAGGCCAAGCTTCGCGGCCCACTCGGCCGAGAGCGTGCCGAACGGCATGTCGGACGTGAAGGTCTCGGTGCCCAGGGTCTTCTTGAGGGCCGGGAGCCTGGGGTTGAGCTTGGTAAGGAAGGCGTCCGACGGGTAACCGCCGAATTCGGCGTGCCAGAGGGCCTTGTGGCCGGCAGCGCAACGACTCCGCTTGAGCCGCGTGAGATCAGTCGTGCCGGTGAGGACGGCCGGAATCCAGTCGCAGTGCTCGAGCACGGTCACCGCGGCCTTGGCCACGGCAGCGTCGGTTTCGAGGACGTGAGTGACCTTGGCCCAGAACCATTCAGACGAGTAGATCCCGCCGACGTACTTCGTGTAGTCCACCCCACCCCAGGTCCGCGCGAGATGATTCAGCCGCTCGGCTTCCGCCACGGCGGTGTGGTCCTTCCAGAGGACGAACATGGCGTTCGGGTTTTCGGCGAACGACGCGCTGAGCGCCAGCGGCGTCCCTGAGTCGTCTGCCAGAACCGGAGTGGACCCCGTCGTGTCCACGGCGATGCCACGAACTCTGGCGGGCACCGAAGGACCGGCTTGGTCGAGCGCCTCGATCACCGAGGCTTCCATGCTTTCGAGGTAATCGAGCGGATGCTGCCGGAAGCGGTTCTCGACGGGATCGCAATACAGCCCCTTGGCCCATCTCGGGTAGTACTTCACCGACGTGCCGAGAACGCGACCGGTAGTCGCGTCAGCAACGACGCTTCGCACAGAATCGCTTCCGAAGTCGATTCCCACGACACAGGGGCTTCCACTAACGGCGCTTTCCGAGTGGCTTGTGAACGCCATAACGATTTCTCCTCCTAGGCCAACGGCCCTCGCGCAACAGGGGGGCGACACCAGCCCCTCGATTGCCCGACATTCCAGCCGTCAGGCGGTAGCACGATGAAGACAAGAGCACGCGATGTCAACCGTGTGCCCCGGTTGACTTTCGAAACGGAGCGAGCAGTAGCAGAGCCCTGAAGATCCCACCCTGGACCGTCGTCAGGCGAACGGGAGATCCGCAGCCGACGGGTCGCGGCGACAGGCGGTCTGCGGGCCTCGTGACCGCGTAGAGAGCACCGCGCGGGCAGGCGCCGGGAGGGGCTTCCGGCTGGGAAAGGCTCGCAGACACACGGGTCCTCGCCGCGAACCATGCGGCAGCTCCGCGAGGACGGACTCTCCGTGCTCGTGATAGGCCTTGAGGATGGCCAGAAGGGGCCCCGGGACTTCATTGTTTCGAGTGGACCGCCAGCCGGGGCCGGGTCGATCGGAATGCCCGCCCGCCCAGCGCATCAAGCCCTGACTGTCGTGATCTTGGGCCCAGTCTCCGCGATGCTCGCGAAGCGGCTCAGGTGCAATACGGGCGCCTGCGCGGTCGAGTCACGCTGAGCACGCCCGCTTCGAGGTCAACCTGTTCCCCCGAGACACAGCCATGAGTATTCCGTCTCGCCGTCGAGCGTGACCACGTTGCCCACGCTCTTGAACTTGCAGGTCGTGGTGGGCACCCGAGGCGAACAGGCACGACTTGTCGAGCGCGAGTTGGTCACCGCCCTCGGGGGTCCTGTCGTCGTTGTGCGCGGACGACAGGGCTCGTTCAGGGTTCGGTCGGTGCTTCGCCGTCCACCGCCCACGGAAAAACGTTTCGTCCTCGACGATGATGCCGATGGTGGATGGCAGCCTGGGTGCGCCTCAGCGGCAACGGAGGCACCGTCCATGCACGTTGTGCAACCAAGTCCGGCGAGCCCAAGATGCGACGGCCCGCACCCCGCACAAAAAAGGGCGGGCCCCGTGAAGAGCCCGCCCTTGGAGAGCGCGTCAGGCTGCGCCTGACCTTTTGCTAGATCCGCGCGCCTACTTCTTGTAGCCCACGGCCTGGACGTTCTTCATGACCGCAAGATCGGTCTCGTTCGTGGGGTAGCCCGAGGTAATCGCGCCTTCGAAGAAGGTTCCCCAGGAGTTGTTGCTGTTGTCGCCACCAACACCCAGCACGATGCCGCCCTGGTTGTCCATCGCCTTGGGCATGGCGCCTTCGTAGGCCGTGGTCAGGTCGGTGGCCTTCTCCAGGTCGGCGACCCGGATGGCGTACTTGCTCGGCGACGTCTTGAGCATGCCCAGGGCGAATGGCACCTTTATCGATGGGTTATTGGTGTTGGCCGGGCTCGACTCGCTCAGGGCTCCCCATCCGGGATCACCCTTCACGGAGCCACCGGCCCAAACGCCGGCCTCGAAGTCGGCCATGAACCACGGCCCGCTGCCAGCCCCCTTGCCCCAGTAGGCCGTCCCAAGGAATAGCGTGTTCATGGTGTGGTACTCGGTCGGCTTGACCGAGACGTTCCCGAAGTCCCAGCAGCACGCACCGCCGGTATGGGTACCATCCGCGAGCATGTAGATCCCCTGAGCCGCGGTGCCAAGCGGCACGTTCTTGCCCTTGGCCGGGAACCGATAGCCCTCACGGGCGTTCATGTAGAGCGAGTACACCGTGTGACCGCCCGCTGTGACCTGGCCCTTGGTCGCACTCGACTCGAAGTCATCCGAGGCCGCGTACGTTCCTCCGGCCGACAGGCCCTTCTTCGCCACCGGGAGATGGCTTTCGTTGCCGGTCTGATCATACAAGAGTGAGACGGTGCAGATGGTGTCCTTGCAGAAGGCATCCTGGGTGGCCACGTCGGCGTAACCATCCGAGGTCATGCCGATGTCCTTGAGCTGGCCGCCCGAGCCGGTGTTCTGGGACGAGCTTCCGTTCCTGACCTGGTAGAGCGGGCCGCTGTAGCTCTTCGAGAGGGCCCGCACCATGCTGTACGCCGCCACGCAGGGCGTGTTGCCGGCCTTGTAGATGTCGCAGGGACCCTCGGCCCGCGTTCCAGCGCTGCCCGCGGCGCCCGCACCGCCCGTGCTGCCGGCCGAACCACCGGCTGCGGTGCCGCCGCTGCCGCCTGCTCCCGCACCGCCGCTCGCACCCGCAC
>JAEXQJ010000142.1 GCA_023438785.1 Pseudomonadota bacterium | reverse complement strand
GCAAGGGCAGCCGCCTCTACGTGCCGCGCGCCGGTCTGTGCCTGGAGGCCCAGCACTTCCCCGATTCCCCCCATCACCCCGAATTCCCGGCCACCGAGCTGGGGCCCGGTGACCGGTATCGGCAAATCACTGAATACGCGTTCGCTACAGATAACGGCTGACCAGGTTCTCCAGCATCTCCTGGCGTCCGGAGCGGGGCTTGGGATTGATGGACTTCGCGTCCACGCGCTCGGCGATCTCGGCCAAGCTGAGCTGGCCGTCCATGATCTCCTTGCCCAGACCCTCGCGCCAGCCCGCGTAGCGCAGATCGACGAAGGCCTGCAGTTTCCCGTCGCTGAGCAGCTTGTCCGCCACCAGCAGGGCGCGGGCCAGCATGTCCATGCCGCCCACGTGGGCGTGGTACAGGTCCTCGGCCTCGAAGCTCTGCCGTCGCACTTTGGCGTCGAAGTTGAAACCACCCGTGGTCAGACCACCGGCCTGGAGGATGCGCGCCAGAACCAAGGTCAATTCGCCCAAGTCATTGGGGAACTGGTCCGTGTCCCAGCCCAGCAAGGTGTCGCCGCGGTTCATGTCGATGCTGCCGAACAAGCCGGTGGCGATGGCGTAGGCCACCTCGTGTTCGAAGGTGTGGCCCGCCAGGGTGGCGTGGTTGGCCTCGATGTTGAGGCCGAAATCCTTGGTCGACAGGCCGTACTGCTGCAGGAAGCCCGCCACGGTGGCCGCGTCGTAATCGTACTGGTGCTTGGTGGGCTCGCGCGGCTTGGGCTCGATGAGCAAGGGGCCGGCAAAGCCGATCTTGTGCTTGTGCTCGACCACCAGGTGCATGAAGCGACCCAACTGATCCATCTCGCGCTTCATGTCCGTGTTGAGCAGGGTCTCGTAGCCTTCCCGGCCACCCCACAGCACGTAGTTCGAGCCACCCAGCTTCTGGGTCACCTCTAGGGCCTTCTTCACCTGAGCCGCCGCATAGGCGAAGACCTCGGGATCGGGGTTGGTCGCCGCGCCCGCCATGAAGCGCGGGTGCCCGAAGAGGTTGGCCGTGCCCCACAACAGCTTGACGCCCGTGCGCTGCTGGTGCGCCGCCAGCACGTCGACCATTTGGTCGAGCAGCTTGTTGGACTCGGCCAGGGTCTTGCCCTCCGCGATCACGTCGCGATCGTGGAGACAATAGAAAGACACGCCCAGGCGCTCGAAGAAGTCGAACGCGGCGGCGGCCTTCATCTTGGCGGCCTGGAGCGCCTCGCCCTTCTCCCACGGGCGATCGAAGGTGCCCGTGCCGAACATGTCCTTTCCGTCCGAGGCGAAGCTGTGCCAATAGCAGACGGCCATGCGCAGGTGGTCCTCCATGCGCTTGCCGCGCACCACCCGGTTCTTGTCGTAGTAGCGGAAGGCGAGGGGGGCCGTGGTGTCGGGCCCCGCGTAGCGGACCGGCTCAACGCTCGAGAAGAGAGAGTCGCTCATGGGTTTCTTCTACCCCTTTACAAACCCCCGGGCCAGGGCTTCGTTGAGCGCGGATTCGAAACGGGTTCCCAGCTCCTCGTAGATGCCGCGCGTTTGCACGTCGGGCATGACCGCGCGCTCGTGTTGCGGTGCCGAAAAGCGACAGGCCAGCTCGGTCCACGTCAGGCCTCCCACCGCCTGGGCCGCTCGCAAGGCACCGCCCAGGGCCGACGAGTTGGACACGCTCAGGGGCAGCATGCGTGCTTGGAACACGTCAGCCAAGACCTGCAGGATGGCGCGGTTCTGCGAGGCGCCGCCGGTGACCAGGATGGGATCCAGGTGCTCGCCGATGAAGCGCGCGTGCAGGCGCATGTTGAGGGCCTGGGCCTCCACCACGGCGCGTGCCGCCGCGTCGCCGTCCCTCTGCGCCACGAAGGCGTCGCTGCCCAGCCAGCGCTCGATCGGGGTCCCCAGGCGCGGCGTGATCTCGGGAACGAAGAAGGGCAGCAGGAGGTTGCCCGCGTTGCCCGGTCGCGTGCGTTCGGTGATCGCCTTGCCGAACTCGTTCCAGTCCAGGCCGAAGCGGCGGGCGATCGCCTCGCGCGCCAGCGAGCCGTTGGCGAAGCAGGCCAGGGCCATGAAGCCGCCCGCGGGGTTGCCGAAGACGTGGCCGTAGCCGCGCGGATCGGTGCGCGGTTGCGCCATGGCAGCAAACACCGTGTCGCTGGTGCCCAGGCTGATGACGGCGCTGCCCGGCTGGGTGGCGCCCATGCCAACCAGACTGCTGGGGTTGTCGCCCGTGAAGGCCACCACCGGCGTGCCCTTACGAAAGCCGAACTTGTTCACGAAATAATCGGCCAGCGTTCCCACCCGCGTGGTCGAGGCCACGGGCTCGCGCAGGCGGGCGCGCAGACCGGGCGCCGTTGCGGCGAGCAGGTCCGGGTTCCAGTCGCCCGTGCTCAGGTCCAGGAGGTTCATGCCCGCGCCGTCGCCCCGGTCGATGGGCGCGCTCGACCCGGTGAGCAGTCCGGCCATGAACGAGCTGACGAGGTGAATCTCGGCCGTGCGCTCCCAGGCCGCGGGGTCATCTTTGGAGAATTTGCGAATCTGCGGTCCCGTGAAGCGTGGGATGGCCCGCGATCCGGAGAGGGCCACCACGCGGCCGTCGTTTCCCAGCGCGGCGGTGATCTCCGCCGCTTCCGCCTCGGGGCCGCCATCCATCCAGATGGGCGCGGTGGGCCGGGCCAGGAGCGGGCGCACTTGGTCGACCAGCGTCCGCGCCGTGGACCAGCCACCCATGTCGTCGAGGGCGCGGGACAGATACACCGAGCCGTGCTGCTGGCCGGCCCCGCTGACGGCGTGCACCTGCGACAGGTCCACGCCGCCGTCGCGCAGCTCCTGCAAGAGCACATCGAGCGCCTCGACCCACATGAGGGGATCGCTGTGTTTGATGCGCGGATCGGCGTTGGGCAGAAAGCCGTTGGGAGAGCCGTAGTGGGGCAAACGCTCGCCGAATTTCAGGCTGCGATTGACCAGGATCTCACCCGTGTCCGTGTCGATGATGAGGGCGGACAGGCTCTGCGTGCTCGCGTCCAGACCCAGGGTGCGCATATTCGTCTCCTCCTCGGGACTGCCCCGAGCGCGGCCGCGCAATCTAGCGCTGGCCGATCCGATGGCCAAAGTGAAAAGGGCGGCGAGAATGTTAAGTGGACTTCCTAACTGCATGCGCCTGCCGGCCCGCCGCGAGAGCACCCGCTGTCGCGGGTCCACCCGTGAACGGCCTTTTGCGCACGCGGCGGTGGCTCCGCAGTCCACGCTAGGTTCATTGGTGGAAACTGACTCGCTGACATCCGCCCACCTTGGTCCAGGAGGTCCGATGCTTCATCGATACGCATTGCCGTGCGCCCTGGCTGCGCTTCTTGTCGCGGGATGCCAAACCAACGTGGCGCAAAACGGCGCCCCGTCGGGATCCGCGGGGAACCGGGATTCAGGCACCCTGCTGCCCACGCAGGACGCCTCGGTCGAGGCCGTGGATGAGCGAAAGGACGGTCCGGGGGGCAGTGCGCCGGTCGTGCCGGTGTGTGGCGACGGCGTGCTAGGGGCGGGCGAGGCCTGCGACGACAGCAACACGGAGGGCGGTGACGGATGCGCGGCGGACTGCCAGGCCAGCGAGGAAGGCTATGCCTGTCCCGAGCCGGGCAAGCCCTGCGTGCCGTCACAGGTGTGCGGCGACAAGAAGATCTCGGGAACCGAGAACTGCGACGACGGCAATGCCTTGGACGGCGACGGCTGTTCGGCCCAGTGTCGCGCCGAGAAGGGTTGGAGCTGTCCCAATCCGGGTGCGCGCTGCGTCGCCACCAAGTGCGGCGACGGCATCGTGGCGGGTAGCGAGACGTGCGACGACGGCAACACCCGGGCAGGCGACGGTTGCTCTGCCCTGTGTGCCGTGGAGGTGGCCGGACCCACCGAGCGTGATGGCTGGCTGTGCGCGACCCCAGGCAACGCCTGCGTGCGCACCGTGTGTGGCAACGGCCAGGCCGAGGGCAGCGAACAGTGTGATGACGGCAACAACGACAGCGGCGACGGTTGCACGCCCGCCTGTCGCAAGGAACCCTCGTGCCCCACGACGGGCGGGGCCTGCAGGTCCGTGTGTGGCGACGGCATGATCCTGCCCAACGACACGGATCAAGAATGCGACGACGGCAACTCCGTGGACGGTGACGGCTGCAGCGCCACGTGCAAGATCGAGCGCGGCTACGCGTGCGAGAGCCAGGCCGTGACGCCCCAGGGACGGATGATTCTTCCCGTGGTGTACCGCGACTTCAAGGGCGGCACCGACGAGACCAGCGGCGAGCACCCCGACTTCGAGCACGAAGACGGCCGTTACGAGGTGGGCATCGTCATGTCCCAACTGGGCGGTGACGGCAAACCCGTTCACGTCAAGCAGGACAAGGTGACCACCACCAACAACGACACGCCTGACACCCTCGATTGGTTCTCCATCTGGT
>JAEXQJ010000100.1 GCA_023438785.1 Pseudomonadota bacterium | reverse complement strand
CAGGCGCGGACCCTGAACGCGATTGAGCGCCTGCAAATCGACGAGAAGAACTTCCACTATTGGTTCGGCAGTGCGAGTACGTTCGTGCGCGGCGCGAGCTACTTCATGTCGGCGGGCGTGCGCTCGCACGCGGCGTTCATGCTCCACCAGGCGGCGGAGCGCTACTTCGATGCGGCCTTGCTGGCGTATACCGGGTACAAGCCGAAGACGCACGATCTACTGGAGCTGGCAGAGAAGACGGCGTCGCTGCACCCGGCGCTGGAGGGGGCATTGCCCCGCACCGCTCCCGAGGACGAGCGCATCTTCAGCTTGCTCCGGCGCGCGTACGTGGAGGCACGCTACTCGATGGATTACCAGGTGACCGACGAGGAGTTGGTCATCATGCGCGAGCGTGTCCTGGACCTGGCCCGTCGCTCGCTGAAGGCCAGCGCCGTGCGCCTGGAGAAGATCATGGGCCGCGACCTGATGGGCAAGCTGCCCGACGTGCCCACCGTCGACGAGGTCGAGACCATGCCGCCGATCCCGGCGACCACCGATCCCAAGTCGCTGGAGGCGTGGCGGGAAGAGGTAATGCGGCTGAGTCATGAACGGGGACTGCGGGAGGGAGAGGCGAGAGGTCGCGAGGAGGGGCGGCAGGAAGGTCGCAACGAGGGCCTGCGGGAAGGCGAGGCCAAGGGCGAGGCAAAGGGCGCGGCGAAGGCGATCCTGGCGATTCTGCGAGGTCGCGGAATTGCGGTCAGCGACGAGGAGGCCTCGCGCGTCCTGGCCTGCCAAGACGAAGCCCAACTCGCCCGGTTCTTGGAGCGCGTCTTGTCCGTGGAGTCAGCCGGGGCGTTGTGGGAGTGAGTCGACCGGCCCGAACGGTCACGTGGCACGGGCGCGACGACGTCAGTTCACCGTGGTGACGTCGTCCATCTCGGGCTGGCCCGCCATCCCCTGGGGTGCCCCGACAAGCGCGGAGATGACGAGTTCGGCGCGGTCCCCCGCGCCGTAGGAAGTGTCGGAGAAATTGTGTGCGGCGCTGGACACCAGCCGTGCGAACGTCGGAACCAGTGCCGCATCGGCCACACGCTCGGTTGCACCCACCCGTACTCTCCGCCGCTGCTGCTTCAGCCAGGCGTAGGCCGTCGACGCCGCCACGCCAAAGCGCGTGCTTTCCTTCTTCGTCCTCGGTCTTGCCGTCGTCAGACGAGGCGAACACCTTGCGTTCCTCCACCGACGCGCTCTCGTCGAGATGTCGAGAGCCTTCCGCGAACAATTACGCACCCTTGCGGAACACGTCGGCACCCCGAAATTCGCGGGGATCAGTTAGCCTGCCTCCTCCTGTGCAAGTGCTCAAATTATCCACAGGAATTCCCGCGCCATTTCGATCACTTACGCGCTATCCGATCGGCATTGGGGCTAATCGCGACGTCGTATCTCTGGAATCGCTGCAATTTCTGGCACGCCGGGAAGCGCGCGCTTCACCAAGGATAGAAAAGCGCCTCGGGATGGATCTATGTCACCGATAGCGACTCTCCCTGACGGAGCGCCGCCAACCGCGGTTGCAATCCCCACCTGATCGCACGAGAAATCAATCAGAACAACTACGGCTCTTCCTCCTGCCGACAGGCGGAAAGCGGCGTCAGGCTGGGGCGCGCAGCCCTTTATGAACCTACGACTGAACGGCATCCCCTTCGGCGCGTACGTCTCTTTCCTGAGTATCAGCGCGGACAGGCCGCGAGCTATCTCAACCGAGTTCTCCTTCGAGGCCGCATATACCGGATATCCCAAAATGTCTGGCGGCGTGCCCGGCGGCAGCGAGACTGTACGCTCACGCGTTCGTGCGGCTGCCGAGCCTCTCGGCCAATGACGAAGAGCGAAGGCCTGGACAGTATCAGGCGCATTGAGGACAGCCCAGATTTCTGCACCCAACCACCGCTCGCATTCCGATGGGTTCGCAATCCCCTCCTTGGCCGTGCGCCCGTTGAAGCCCGCGAACAAAAGGGGCCCACGCAGCAAGACACCCATCATGAGAATCGCCATGGCGCCTTTAGGCGCGGGCACCACTATTTCCTCCTTGCCGTTGACTGATGACCTTCGACTCGCCGCTCGGCGCCGACTAGCGTCTTCAACACCGTCTTCCCCTCTTCCACAGGGGAACTCGTCACTGTTGGTACGAGGTCGCCTGGAGCGCCCGGCGCCCGATTCGAATCGTACGTGGCCACGTTCCCTGTGTACTTTCCGTGCCTTTTCCCCTCGAAGTTCACCAAATCATCGAACCCGGCCACCCCGATTCCATTCGCATTCAGCTGCGACATCGATTCAACAGTGTTCTCACTTCGAGGGTTTGCACTGAAACACGCAATGCCGACCACCACGCCCCCGGACTCGACCTGTCCAGCCATTGCCACCTCGGTCAAGGTCGTGTCAGCGACAACCCTATCCCCCTGGTCGCGCGTGTTGCCGGATGCGACCAAGCCTTCGCCCCCATGACCCACGACTGTCACTGAGGACACCTTTCCACCTTTCCGATGGATCGCGTCCACCCTCTTCCCCATCTCGGCTAAGGGCACGGCGCTGCCCGCTTTCGCTCCTGCGGCGTTCAGTTGCCCAGCAAGCTTGTTGGCCGTTGCCTTGAACCTCGCAGAGTCGTCCTTGTCATGCCCCGGCAGGTACACCACAATCGGCGCCCGACCATCCGGGTCCTTCAGGACGATCGGATTGTTCCAGCTGTACCCGAACAGCCCAAGGTTCCGCGGATTGTAGGCTCCACCTGCGGTCTGCCCCCTCATATACCCCGCCAGAATCGGATCCGCACTCTGCCACGTCACCGTCCTCGCGTCGTAGTACCGCGCCCCGAAGTAGAACAACCCCGTATCCCAGTCCCACTCCTTGCTATTAAACAGCCAGTCGCGCCTCATCCCATCCGGCCGGGACTGATCGCATTCCTCCTGATCGCCGATGTCGCGCTCGCCGAAGGGGAAGTAGCGCTCGTGCTGAAGCAGCGTCTGGTCGCCGCCGCTCGTGTAGCTGGTGCTGCCCAGGTGGTCGGGGTGGTAGTGGCTCATCGTCGGCGTCTGCATCCAGATCGCGTCCGTCTTGGACACGATGCGCGTCTCCCCGGCGAAGATGTGCTTGGTGGGCACCCGGTTGGGCTGCAGCACGTAGAACTGGTTCACGTAGAAGGTCTCGCCGGCGGACGCTACCTTGTGCGTGCGCTCGCCGTCGGGCGAGTACAGGAACTTCCCCAGCGTGCCGCCGTTGCGGTCGACCTGCTTGAGGCGGTTCTCGTCATCCCACACCTGCACCCGCGTGTCACCGCCGAAGCTGTTCCCCGTGTTGTTCCCTGCCGCGTCGTAGCTGAACACTCGGTCTGACCCCGTCGTCGAGCCCGCCGGCGTCTCCACGATCTTGCTTGCTGTATGCGGCCGCGGCCCCGTGTACCGATATTCCAGCGTGTGCGAGAACGCCGACACCGTGTGGTCGAACCGCGACCCCTCCAGCGCCGCCATCCCAGCCGGCGGATTCTGGTCGTCCCACACCACCCGGTTCTCGAGCTGGGACTTCTTCACCATGTTCCCGATCTCATCGTACTCGAACGCGCTCGCGTACTGGTACCCGAACGCCGGATGCGGCCGGTACATCCCCGTCGCGCTCCTCAGTTGGTACAGGTTGTCGTAGCTGTAGTCCATCTTTACCGGCCCGGTGTGCACGCTCGCGTTCTGCCACGTGTACACCGTCGACTGGTTCTCCACGTGCGTGATGTTCCCGACCAGGTCGCAGGTATACCGGAGCGCGTGGAAGGTCGTGGCCGGCTTTTCCAGTTGCCTCTCCTGTGCCCCCAGCGACGCCGCATCCAAGCTCGTCAACCGCCGCGTCAGGGGGTCATAGCCGTACTTGTTCGCGATGCCGTTGCCGGACACCAGCACCGTGCGCTGCTCGAACTCGTCGTACCCGATGTGGCTCAGATAGGTGAAGTCGA
>JAEXQJ010000167.1 GCA_023438785.1 Pseudomonadota bacterium | reverse complement strand
CGGTGGTTGGGGCCGCCCTCTTCTTGCCGTACGTTCCTGCCACCCCGAGCAACAACTCACCGTCGAATTTCACACCCGCCAGATTCAGGGGGCGAACGAAGAGTCGGCCGGCCAACTCCTTGGGACTGGCGGTCTCCTTGTCGTTCTGGCCGTTGTCGGGCGCGCCGTTGAAGATGCCCACAGCGTACCCGGCACCGCCGCTGGCCGCCTCGCCGCCGAGTTGGATACCCACGTCGCGCACCGGCGTCAGCTGGGTGGCCAGCGAGAACTCCGTAAAGGCCATCCCGGGCGGTGGCTGCAAACGTTCCAGGCCGATGGGCTGACGAAACTTTCCGAAACGCAGCCGCACCCAGTCGTCGAGCTTCACCTCGAACTGCGCATCCGGGAGGCTGGCCGTGCCTTGCCCGAAATCCGGCGCAATGAGAAAGCTGACGTTCGAGCCCAGCGATCCCTGGATGAACGGAATGGCTCGACGAAGGTAGAAGGTGTCCACCAACTCGGGCCTCTGGTCCTTGAGAAAGAAGCGACCGTCGAGCTGCAGCAGCGTATTGATCTTGAGACCGAGGCCGCCCTCCGCGGACCTGAAGGTGTAGCCATAGGGGCCGATGTCGGCCGCCGACGTCGCGACCGGTGACGCAGCTGGGGCCAGCACCGGGGTTCCGACCGCGGCGGGGCTAGCAGGAGGGCTCTGGGCGGCAGCGCTCAGGGGGAACAGGACTAGGCCCATTAGGGATGCGGACAGTTTCTTGGAAGTCGACACTCGAACGCTCCTTGTTTTCTGTTGGGTGCACGAATCCCGTCCCCCCGGAAAGGCTTCGCGCGACAACGGCTCGCCCGAATGGCGAAGGCCGGTGGATCGAGGAGAGGCGTCTGCGCCAAGGCTCGACTGCACGCCCGCGACTGAGCGCCAACGAACCTTGCGTGTCCCGCGCGGAGCGCGGGTTCAGGACGGGCCGGTCGTCAATGTGAAGCGGTACCGACCGGGCTCACGTCCCGCAACAGGCACATTCAGGACAAAGCATGAAGTCGCTTGTAACCGACGCCGTCAGTTGTGTCAACTATAAAAGACACGCTGTCTGGCATCCCGAACACCATAGGATTGATCTCGCACTTTCAGCCAAGCCCGCCTTGCGACCCACGTCTGCTTTATGAGACATAGACTCCATGACTGACGTCTACACGACCATCACGGAGGTCGACCAGGCCGTCTTGGAAAGCCTGGCTCTCATTCTCGAGTTGCGCGCCGCCGATCCTCAGCAGGTCGCCATGCGGGTCGCGTACCAGGGGCAGTTGCGACTCTCACCCAGCGCCACCGTGGCCGAGGTGGGCTGCGGAACCGGCGCGGTCGCGCGATCGCTGGCTGGACTCTACAGAAGCTGTCGGGTCATCGGGCTGGATTGGTCCGACCGCTTCATCGAGCACGCCCGGCGACTGGCCGGCGAGTTGCCCAATCTCGAGTTCTGCGTCGGCGAAGCCACCTGTCTGCCGTTCGCTAACGCCAGCGTGGACGCGATCGTCTTCCACACGACCCTGTGCCACATCCCCGAGCTCGCTCTCGCCCTCGCCGAGGCACGGCGTGTACTCCGTCCGGGGGGCGCGCTGGCCGTGTTCGACGCGGATTACTCGTCGACCAATGTGGCAACCGGCGAGATCGACCCGTTGCAGTCGTGCGTTGCCGCTTGCGTGCAGGCCATCGTTCATCACCCGTTTCTGGTCCACCAATTGGCTCCAGCGGTCAGGCGAGCCGGATTCGAGATCCGGAGCTTCCAAAGCCTGGGCTACAACGGCGTTAGCGATGCCCAGTACCTGCTCACTATCATCGACCGCGGGGCGGACGCTCTGGCCGCTGATGGTCGCATCACCCGGCAGCTGGCGGAGGCTCTCAAGACGGAAGCCCGTCATCGAGAACGGACAGGAACGTTCTTTGGCCACCTAGCCTACGCCGCCTTGATAGCGACCCGCCCGAGCGAGGAATAGCGGCACGGCTCCCCTTGCGACCGATATGGGGGGACAAGAGAGAGGCCCCAGGGAAGCCGTGCCAAATCAGTCAGGGCCATAGCTCCGGACCCGGTCCGCCTGCAGGCTGTCGACAGACCGTCTGCTCCGCCATCCACGGCGAGCGCCGACGAGTCCTTGGCAGCCGAGTCGGGGTCTGCGTCCCTGGTATCGAGCGGACTGCCGATCGTCCCGTCGGTTGTATTGCCGTGTTCTTGGATCGCGGTCGGTCATCTAGAGCACGTATTCAAGGGCTTGCTCGTGGATCAGCTCGAAGGCTGCGAAGACCTCGCGCCGGGCAGCCAGGAAGTCGGGGCTGGTGCGGTCACAGGGGCGCGGCAGGGAGAGACGGATGTCGCGGGTGATGCGCCCCTGGGCCGGGGACAGCAGTACGGCCCGCTGACCCAGGTAGACCGCCTCGTCGATGTCGTGGGTGACGAACACGATGGTCGTCCGCCGCTCGCGCCACAGCTTGAGCAGCTCGTCCTGTAGAAGAAAGCGCGTGAAGGTGTCCAAGGCCGAGAACGGCTCGTCCAGGAAGAGAGCCTCTGGCTCGACGGCCAGGGCGCGGGCAATGGCGGCCCTCTGTTTCATGCCCCCCGACAGCTGGTGCGGGTGCAGGTCGGCCGCCTCGCCCAGGCCCACCATGTGAAGGTAGCGCAGTGCGCGCTGGCGCGCCTCGGGCCCCCGCAGTCCGCGCGCTTGCAGGGCAAAGAGCACATTGCCCAGCACGCTTCGCCAAGGGAAGAGACCGGGCTCCTGAAAGATGACTGGGCGAGACGGAGAGGGCCGCCGCACCTCGTCCTCGCCGGCCAGCACCCTCCCTTGGCTGGGCCGCTCGAAGCCCGCCATGACATGCAGGAGAGTGCTCTTGCCGCTGCCGCTGGGCCCGAGAAGGCAGGTGAACGAGCCGGGCTCGATCTCCAAGCTCACCTCGTCGAGGACAGTCCGCCACCGGCCGTCGCGGCTGGGAAAACGCTGGGTCAGTCCCTGGACTCTCAATCGAATCACGGCTGTCCCCAGGCGCGCCGCACATGATGCTCGCTCGCGGCCACCAGCCGATCCAAGACGAGACCCAATATGCCGATGATCAGCATGCAAGCCACGATGAGGTCGGTGCGCAGGAAGTTGCGCGCGTCGACGATGAGAAAGCCCAGGCCAGTTTGCGCGCCCAGCATCTCGCCGGCTACCAGATGAATCCACGCCGCCCCCAAGGCGATGCGCAGGCCGACCACCATGGCGGGAAGGGCCGCGGGCAGAAGGACGGCGCGAAAGACGAGCAGAGGAGACGCTCCGAAGGTTGCGGCCACGCGCAGATACCCGCTGGGCACGTTGCGAACGGCCCCCATAGTGGACAACAGCACGGGAAAGAACGCGGCCAACGAAATGATGAAGACGGCAGGCGCGCTCCCCACCCCGAACCACAGCACGGCGAGCGGGAACCAGGCGATGGGCGAGATGGGCCGCAGGATCTGGAACACGGGATCGAGGGCCACGCGGCCGTGCGACCACCAACCGAGCAAGAGCCCAAGCGGAACCGCCAGAAGCACGGCCAATCCATAGCCGGCAGCAAAACGCCCCAGACTGATGCGAATGTGCGACCACAACTCGCCGCTGGCGATCTGCTCGCGGACGGCGGCCGCCACGTGCAGAGGACCGGGGAACTGCTCGGGCGTGTACCGGCATGCCGTCACGTGCCAGGTGGCCAGCAGCAGAACAACCCCCAGACTCCCCCAGCCCGCCTGCCGGGCCCACAACCTCATCGCGCGATCCCATTCGCCTTGCGGGCGAAGCGGTCATCCACGTACGTCCCGACGTCGATGCGGTCCTTCTGGATTCCGTATTCGACCAGCGCGTCCTGGGTGACCTGAAGGTCCTTCACTTCGGGCGCGAGTCGGTCATAAGTCACGCGCCCCTTGGGTGTGGTGAGCACGTGCTCGATGATTTCGGGTTTCTGGCCCAGAAACGCCTTGCTGGCTTGGGCGCCGCCGTGGGCATCCCCGGCGATGAATCGGCCCGTGCGCACGAGCGCGGCCACCAATTCCTGCACGGCAGCCTCGTCGCGCTCGATGGATTCCTGGCGAAGATTGAGCACGCAGCAGATGTGGTCAGGCCAAATGTCCTTGGACAACACGAGCACGCGTCCCACCTTCTGCAGTTCGGCCTGCGCCCCGAAGGGTTCGGCCACGATGAAGGCGTCGATGCGTTTGGTGGCTAGCGCGGTGACCATCTCGGGCGGCGCCAACTCGACGAGCTTCACGTCCTTGCTGGCGTCCAAGCCCACCGAGGCCAACAAGCGCCGCAGCAGGATGTTGTGGGTGGAGAAGCGGCTGGGGATGGCGATGGTGTGACCTTTCAGGTCAGCGGGCTTGTGAATGTCACTATCGGCGCGCACCGTGACCACCGAGCCGTTGCGATGGCCCAACAGGACCGCCTTGATGCGCACCCCCTTCTGGCGCAAGGCAATTCCCATGGGCGCGAGGGCGAAGGCACCGTCCACGGCCCCCGCCCTGAGGGCCTCGGCCAGCTCCGGCCATGAGCCAAACTTCACCGGCTGAAAATCGACGTTGGTCAGGACTTCGCGGGCCTTGGCGATCACCGTCAGGTGGTCCGTGATGGGCAGATAGCCGATGCGCAGGGTCGTCTTGGCCTGGGCCGGTCCAAGGCCCAGCAACAATCCCAACACGACCAGAGGAAGGAAACGCTTGTTCATGATGCCTTTCGAGATTGGGTTATGGGGGCCAGCCCAGGATCTGACGGCGTTGAGCCATATCGGCGAGTAGCTGACGGCCCAAGGCCGCAGGATCGGGATCGACGATCATGGCGCCGCCCAGGCTTTCGCGCGTCTCGACGGTGAGGAAGTGCTGCACGCGGGCCGACCCCAGCACCGGCGCGTGCACGCAGTGGTACGAGTCGAGACCGAGCAGACGAAACGACAGCGCCGCCCCCACGCCCTTCTCGTTCGACCATTCGGGGCTGGCGAAGGCGAAGGGCAGACGACGCAGCGGTTGCTGCAGGAGATCGGCCAGCGCGCGGAAGAGCCCCGAGGCGCGCGCGTTGTCCAGGCATTCGCCCATGTGCCACACGGGCGGCAGCGGACGCTCGCCGCCCAGCGCGGCCCGCAAGCCCGGTCCCGCGTCTGCTAGAGCGTCGGCCCGGCACAGTCCCAATTTCAGCAGCGGGAACGAGGCGCAGCCATTGGTCAGCAGCAACACGTCCTCCTTCAGGAGGGCCCGCGCCACATCCACCACGGCTTTTTCGTAGACCACCTTCGGGTTGCTGCAGCCCGCCAGGTTCACGATGCCGCGCACGCGGCCCGCCCTCAGGTGCTCGGCCAAGGGGTGCAGGCCGCCCAGGTGCTCAGCCACATTCTCGACAGAAAATCCCACCTCGGCCTCGATGGATATGGCGGGCACGAAGCGAGGCACCTGCCGACGACGGGTGTGACTCTGGATGGCCTCGCGGACGATGCGGCGGCCCAGATCGCCGAGGTCGGACAAGTTGCTGTGCGTGTGGTCGAGACCGATGTGTTCAGCGCCGGGGAGGTGGCACGAGTCGCTGGTCGTGATGACCGGGGTACGCACGCAATTCGCCACGTCCATGATCGACGGATAGACGTCCTGCATGTCGGCCACCCACAGATCGAGCGCCCCGGTGCCCAGCGCCATTTCCGCCCCCAGCGCGTTGGCCAGGGGACGAACGCCGCCCCGGCGATACAGGACGGACAGGCCCGAGCAGCAGATCCCATAGAGGCGAATGCCGCGCGCGCCGGCGGCCCGGGCCTCCGCCTCGATCGCGGGCTCACGACTGGCGCTCACCACGGCGTCGACCAGCACGGGTGAATGACCGTGCAACGCCAGATTCACGGTGCCCTCCTCCAGCGTGCCCAGATTCACCATCACCGAGTCACGGCGAGGCGGCCCATACAGACAGTCCATGGCGATGGCCGACCCGAGGACGCTCGACCACGCGAAGGCCAACCCGCAGCGCAGAAACTGCTTCATGAGGTTGCGCCAATCGCCGTCGGTCCCGGTGCCCGTGCGGTGCAGGGCCTCGAAGACTTCGTGGTAGGCCCCGATGGGCAAGATGTCCAGCGCGCGCCACACGGCCAGACGCTCGGGCGGGGCCAGTGCGGCCAGGGTGCGGTGCGGGCCCGGCACGGTCCGCGCCAGATCGTCGAGTAGGACGTCGGCCAACTCAGCCGCGACCTCGGGGATTCGCCGCCTCTCGACGGCGATGCCCAAGGCGCGGGCGGTCTTGAGGATCTTCTCCTGCCCCAAGAGCGGCAGGTCGACGCGCCCTTCGGCGGCCGCCTTCAAGGTCAGCATGACTTCGCGGCCCCGCGCCCCGTGCGAGGCCACGCCCGCCGCCAGCCAGCGCAGCAGGTTGCGCGCGACAATCACATCCTCGTCGGCACCGCACACGCCACGCGGGCTCTTCGCAGTGATCTTGCAGGGGCCCATGGCGCAGTTCCGACAGCACGTCCCCGCCAGGCCGAAGCCACACTGGGGTTTTTGGGCGTCGAATCGCTCGATGCACGTCGTGCAGCCCAGCGTCTCCAGATGCCCCAGCATCTCCGCCGTAGCCGGATCGGGCGTTTCCTTCAACACCTGGGCGCGCGACGGAAAGGTGCTGCGATAGACGCTCAGCACCTTCGCGTCGGCGCCGTGGCTATGGCCAGAGCCACCGTGGTGATGATGGCTCTGGGAGGGCTTGCACATGACGACTCCCTTCCTCGGACGGGACCCGCGCCGGTGTGGGCCTCGAGCCCGGCCGAGCCCCTTCGTTCTAGATCGTGTCCCCCGCCTTGGCCTCGGCCACGCCGTCGAGCTTGCCTTCGAACAGGGGCCCGCTGAGATAGCGCTCCCCCGAGTCGGGAAGAACGGCCACGATGGTCTTGCCGGCGAATTCGGGCAGGGAGGCCAGACGCGCAGCGGCCCACGCGGCCGCGCCGCTGCTGACCCCGGCCAAGATTCCTTCCTCCGCAGCCAGTCGGCGGGCGAAAGCGATGGCGTCCGCCGAGTTCACCAATTCGACCCGGTCGACAATCGACACGTCCAGCGTCTTGGGAACGAAACCGGCCCCAATCCCCTGGATCTTGTGCGGGCCCGGCTTGATGTCCTGCCCGGCCACGAACTGGGTGATGACCGGGCTCTCTGCGGGTTCGACGGCTACGCTGACGATGGGCTTGCCCCTGGTCTTCTTGATGAAGCGAGACACACCCGTGATGGTGCCACCCGTGCCCACGCCCGACACCAGGACATCGACCTGGCCCTCCGTGTCTTGCCAAATCTCGGGCCCGGTCGTTGCCTCGTGGATGGCCGGATTGGCCGGATTCTCGAACTGCTGCGGCAGGAAGTACCGCTTCGGGTCGGAGTCGCGGATCTCGGTCGCCTTCTTCACGGCGCCGTTCATGCCCTTGGGACCTTCGGTGAGCACGATGGTGGCGCCGAATGCCTTGAGCACTTTGCGGCGCTCGACGCTCATGGTCTCGGGCATGACCAGGGTCAGCTTGTATCCGCGCGCCGCGGCCACGAAAGCCAGCGCGATCCCCGTGTTGCCCGACGTCGGCTCGACGATCTCGACGCCCGGCTTGAGGAGCCCCTTCTTCTCGGCGTCCCAGATCAGAGCCGCGCCCAGCCGGCACTTGACCGAATAGGCGGGGTTGCGGCCCTCGATCTTCGCGAAGACCCGACTTCCTTGCGGCACCACCCGATTGAGCTGGACGAGTGGCGACCGCCCAATTGACAGCGAATTGTCCTTGAACGTGGCCATGGAGTGTCCTTTCGTAAACCGTTGTGCTGTCTTGTATAGCAGACAGCACAAGGGACGACCAGCCAAAATCAGCGGGCCGACGAATCACGAGGCGGGCGAGGACGCTACCCGCTGGGCTACGCGGGCAGCCCGGCCAGTGCCTGCTCCAGATCCGCAATGAGGTCCGCCGCGTCCTCGATGCCGATGGAGAGACGGATCACGCCATCCGTGATCCCTGCCCGCTGGCGGGCCTCGGGGGTCATGGACGCGTGGGTCATGGATGCCGGGTGTGCGACCAAGCTCTCCACGCCGCCCAGGCTCTCGGCCAGGGTGAACCAGCGCAGGGTGCGCAGGACGTGATCGACGCGCTCGCGCCGCGCATCGCGCAGCTCGAAGCTGAGCATGCCTCCGAAGCCCCGCTGCTGTCGGCGCGCCAGGCTGTGCTGCGGGTGACTGGTCAAGCCCGGGTAGTTGACCTTTGCCACCTGCGGGTGGGCGGCCAAGAACGCGACCACCGCGGCAGCCCCGGTCTCGTGGGCCCGCATGCGCAGGAGCAAGGTCTTCAGCCCGCGCAGCACCAGGAAGGCATCGTGCGGACTCTGGGACGTGCCCAAGAGATTGTTCATGCTCTGGATGCGCTGGAGCGTCTCTGTGCGCCCTCTCGGCGCCACCACCGCGCCGCCCACCACGTCGCTGTGCCCGTTCAGGTACTTCGTCGTCGAATGGACAACCAGGTCAGCGCCGTGTTCGAGGGGCCGTTGCAGGACGGGAGACAGGAAGGTGTTGTCGACCGCCACCAACGCGCCCCGGGCATGCGCCAGCTCGGCCACCGCGGCGATGTCCGTGAGCCGAAGCAGCGGGTTCGAGGGCGTTTCGACCCACACCAGGCGGGTGTCATCGCGGAAGGCGCCCCGCACCGCCTCCAGGTTTCCCAGGTCCAGATATGTGATCTGAAGACCATAGGCGTGACGCGCGTGCTCGAGCGCGCGAAAGGTCCCGCCGTAGCAATCGACCGTGCACAGGATGTGGCTTCCGTGCGGCAGCAGATTCAGAGCCACCACGACCGCGCTCATGCCCGTGCTGGTGCAGGTGGCGCCGCTCCCGCCTTCGAGGAGCGCGATGGCCTCCTCCAAGGCGGCGCGGGTGGGGTTGCCGCTGCGGGTATAGTCGTAGCCGACGTTGGTGCAGACGTCCCGGAAGGCGAAGGTCGACGTCTGGTAGATGGGCGGCATGACCGCGCCAAAGGCCGGATCGGGCTGCACTCCAGCGTGGACGCACTGCGTGGCGGTCTGCGCGCCTGTCACCAGAGGCGAACGCTCTGCCCAGCCGACCCGGGCCGGCGAGCCGGGCGGCAGGATGCGGAAGTGGTAGGCCGGGTTACCGGGGATGGTGGGATCGAGATGGACGTCTGACATGGGGGCACCGCCGTGGATTAGTTACCTAGACACAGGTCTTTTATAGCGGAGGCCTCTACGGAAACCAAGCGCTCAGCCCACGCAGGCCAGGGGTCGTGCCCCCTCACGGGCGGGGTGGCCAGCCTCGCGGACCGCCGGCTCTCTTCGTTCGCCTGTCTGGCGCGCCTGTGGCTGGCCTTCGCCGCGACGAAGCAGACGCGCCCCGTCGCGGCGCGCGATGGGTGGGGGAGCACC
>JAEXQJ010000408.1 GCA_023438785.1 Pseudomonadota bacterium | reverse complement strand
GCTCGTCGGCCGCAAGCCACTTCGAAAAGGGGAAGCCCCCCTTTTTATCGCTTGGAGAACTGGAAGCGAGCGCGAGCGCCACGCTGACCGTACTTCTTGCGCTCCTTGGCGCGCGAATCACGGGTCAGGTAGCCGGCCTTCTTGAGCGGGCCGCGCAACTCGGCGTTGAACTTGGTCAAGGCGCGCGAGATGGCGTGGCGAATCGCATCGGCCTGCCCAGACAGACCGCCGCCACGCACGCTGGCGAAGATGTCCAGGCTGCCCGACGTCTCGGTCAGCTCCAGCGCCTGGCGGAAGACCATGCGTGAGGTCTCGCGACCGAAATAGTCCTCCAGCGTGCGCTGGTTGATGGCGATCTTGCCGTTGCCCGGCTGAAGCCACACACGCGCCACGGCCTCTTTGCGACGGCCGGTGGCATAGAAGCTCTTCTGCGAATCGATCATCGGGTGACTCCGGAACCTAGGCGAGCGTCAGGGTCTTGGGCTGCTGGGCGGCGTGCGGATGCTCGGCGCCAGCGTAAACTTTCAACTTCTTGTAGATGCGCCGGCCGAGCGGGCCCTTGGGGAGCATGCCCCACACCGCACGCTTGACCAGTTCGGTCGGATGGCGCTCCATCAACTGCTTGGCCGTCATGGTGCGCAGACCGCCGGGGAACAAGGAGTGGTCGCGATACAGCTTGTCCGTCCACTTCTTGCCGGTGAGCCGAATCTTGTCGGCGTTGATCACCACCACGAAATCACCCGCATCTTCATGCGTGGTGAAGGACGCCTTGGTCTTTCCACGAAGGACCGAAGCGATCTTGGTGGCGGCCCGGCCCAGGGTCTTCCCCTGGACGTCGGCGATGAACCAGGAGTGCTCGGCGCCCTCCTTGGCCTGGAAAGTCTTGTGATGGTGGGTAGCTGCTGCAGACACGGGGCGCTCCTAATACTGCACGGTGAGGGGAAAGTCAAACCCATCCCGCAAAGGATTGTATGCAATTGTGCGTCGCGATGTCGACCTGACTTGCATGCCAGCGTCAGGGCAGGTACACCAGCCTCAAGCTGAGCCCGGCCGACTGGTTGTCCCTAGCACGAATACCGCTCGGGATGGGGTTTATCCCGCTCGCTGGACGTCTAACCCCCGCCCTCGTGCTCCTGGCCCTGGCTGGCATCAGTGATGTTCTGGACGGATGGGTGGCCCGACACATAAGCCACCATCCCTCCCGCTGGGGAGACTGGCTGGATCCGGTCTGCGACAAGGTGTTCATGAGTTGCGTGCTCGCTGGCCTGTATCTGTTCTATCGGCCGCCGCTGCTCGCGCTCGGCCTGATCGTCACGCGCGAGGCGCTGCTCTTCGTCCTCTTCGTGGCCTATCGGGCCGCGCCATCTCTGCGCGGGGTCCGCTACGACTATCGCGCGCACCCGGTGGGCAAGGCCAACACGGTGGCGCAGTTTCTCGCCGTGGGGGCCCTGCTGATTGAGCACCCGGCGGCCTGGCCCCTATCGTTCATGTGCGCAACGCTCGGGTTGGCATCGGCCGTCGTCTACGCCAGCCGCGGCCTGCGCCAGAGAGAGAACGCCTCGTGAACTTGCTGCCATGTGAGTTGCCGCTCGACGATGGGGAGTGGCTGGTGATCGATCGCGCCCGTGCGACCGACGCCCCGGCCCTGGTGCGACTGGCTCGCCGGGTGGCCGGCGAGTCGGACTTCTTGATCGCGGGCCCGGGCGAGCAGACACGCACCACGGCTGCCCAAGCGGCCCTCCTGGAACGCCTGGAGCGCACGCGGCGGGGCTTCGTGCTCAAGGCCAACCTGGCAGGGAACTTGGTCGCCACGCTCTCGGTGGTCCGCCCCGAGTTGCCCCGTTTGCGTCACCGCGCGGAATTGGGCATCTCCGTGCGCGCCGCCCACTGGTCACGCGGTATCGGCCGCCGCCTGATGGCCGCAGCCATCGTGCTGGCCCGGCACCAGGGCATTCGCAAGCTGAACCTGCGCGTACGCAGCGACAACCGGCGTGCCATCACCCTCTATCGCTCGTTTGGTTTCGTCATCGAGGGCACGTCCACGCGCGCCCTCCGCATCAAGGGCCGCTACTTTGCCGAACACTTCATGGGCCTGTGCCTGGACTAGCAGCTCGGCGTCACCTCAACCTCGGGACCGACGCCGCGGTACGTCCACGCCAAGCTCGCGCAACTGGCGCTCGGCCACCTCGGCCCAGCCCCGGTTGGCCGCCGGGCTGGCCGGACTGGGGTGTAGCACCGTCCCCACGGTCACGTCGGTGCTCATCAGTGCCACGCGGCTGCGCCCACAGGCGAAGGCGCCCACGCCGACCACAAAGCGCGGCTGCAGCACCTCCACCAGGCGCTGCAAGGCACGGTCGCACGCGGCGAACAAGGGCTCCTGCTCGGCGGCGGGCAACTTGTCGGGCGTGCGGTTTCGGCCGCTCTCCTCGATGAAGACCAGAGGGCAGTAGTTGGCGACGAAGAATTGCGCAAAGAAGCGCTCGGGCGTGCCGTAGACGTCGCGAGCCCAGCCCCACAAGCGCGTTCCGCTCACCTCGCCGCGTGGGCAATCCAAGCCCAACACGGGCCGCTTGGGGTGTTCGCGATCGGGCCGCCCCACGGCCGCCCGCAGTCCGAGCCAATCACGCACCACGGTCGGGTCCCCGAAGGGCACTCCTGTCTGCGCCATGCCGAAGGGGCCCGGGTTCATACCCAGCAGGACGACAGGTCGCGGTGGGCGCCCGTAGCGGCGCAGATAGGCCTCATGCAGCTCGGCGGCGTAGTCGAGCGGATGGTAGACGTGGCTGACCGGTGGGCCGAAACGCAAACCGCGCACCTGGCGCGCCAATTCGCGGCTGATGGAAACGAGTGGGTCACCGTTCATGGGGTCTCGCGGGAAGGTTGACTCCTCGCCCATGCCCGAAGCCCTGTCAACGACGCGCAGGAGCCCTTCCCTCTCGTAGGGGCGTGTGCTTAATATTCCCCCATGACGCGCGCCCGACTCAGGGTCCTATCGACTTGTCTTGGCGTGATTGCGGCTCTGGCCTTGGCCACGGCACGTCCCGCTTGGGCCGAAGACTACCCCGATCCGACGATCACCTCGGATCTCCCAGCCGACGACACCCCTGAGGGCCTGCGGGACCTGGGTGACGCCCAGACCGCGAAGCGCAAGGCGCCGACGTACGATACGCCGCCCATCTACACCAACTGGTGGTTCTGGGCCGGATCGGCCGTGCTCACGGGTGCCCTGGTGTTCCTGGCCGCCGTGCCGCTGACCCCCAAAGCACGCGGCTGCAGCAGCTCCTTCACCATGGGCTGCTATGGGGATGGGAGGTAGCCGTGATGCGTGGACTGATGAAGGGCGCCCTGCTGGCCAGCGTGTTGGCCGCGGGCTGCGACAACTACACCTACTTCACCATCTACCCGGGCGTTGACGAGACGACGCCCCTGGAGACGCGCGAGGCCATCGCCGGCTGCGTGTTGTTCATCTTGGCGGATGGCAAGGTGGTCGACCAGAAGGACACGATGGTGTCCTACGACGAGGGCCAGCCCACGGAGGTCTGCCAACCGGGCAACACCAAGAGTGGCGTCTGGGGCTCGCTCAACTACAGCACGGCCCGGCAGAGCGGGAGCCTCGAGTTCGTTCTCAACGTCTACGCCAACAATGCCAAGAAGCCCTTCATGCAGGCCACGTCGGGCCCGCAAGATGTGTCGCCCGGCAACGAGGTGGGCAAAAAGGACCCCATCGAGGTGCTCGCCAAGTCGTGTCTGCCGGCTGGCTGCACGCGGCCGTCTACGTGCGAGTACAGCTGCCCAATCGAGAATCTGGGCGAGTAGTTCCCCAGAGCAGAACCTGAACACCGGTTCAGGTAGACTGAGGCGGTGCCTGCACCGCCGTACGTAGAGCTGCGCTGCCGCTCGGCCTTCAGTTTTCTGGATGGGGCTTCTCTGCCCGAGGACCTGGCGGCCACTGCCGCGGCCCAGGGTCATAGGGCCCTGGCCCTGGCCGATGTGAACGGCGTCTACGGGGCGCCGCGCTTCTTCCGGGCGGCCCGCGAGTTGGGCCTGCGGCCTCTGGTCGGGGCAGAGGTCACATTGGCGAGCGGACCGGCCCTCTTGCTGTTGGTGGAGGACCGGCGTGGGTATGGCAACCTGTGCCGGCTACTCACGCGCATGCGCGAGGGCAAACCCAAGGGCGAGGGGGCGGCCTCCCATGCCCTGCTGGAAGAGCATGGCCAGGGGCTCATCGCATTGGCGGGAGCGGCGCCGCGCCCCGATCTGGATCGACTGCTCTCGATCTTCGGCCGCGAACGCCTGTATGTGGAGGTTCAACGCCATCTGGATGACCGGCAGGCCCACGTCAATCGGGCCGCCCAGGCGCGGGCCGAGGCGTTGGGCATACGCCTGGTGGCGACCAACGACGTCCGCTACGCCCGGCCCGAATCGGCGAGGGTGCATGACGTGCTGACCTGTGCCCGAGAGAAGGCCTCCGTGGACACCATCGGCCGGCGCCTGCTGCGCAATGGCGAGCGTCACCTCAAGACGCCGACGATGATGGCACGCCTGTTTCGCGACCGGCCCCAGGCGGTGCACGCCACCTTGCACATCGCCGAGCGCTGCACCTTCACGCTCGCCGATCTGGGCTACCGCTTTCCTTCCTTCCCGGTTCCCGCCGGTGAAACCGAGCAGAGCCTCTTGCGCCAGTTGACCTGGCAGGGTGCGAGCCAGCGCTACCGGCCCCTGCACGACAAGGCGCGCTGGCAGTTGCAACACGAGTTGGACGTCATCGGACGGCTGGGCCTGGCGGGCTACTTCCTGGTGGTGTGGGACATCGTGCAGTTCGCGCGCGCGCAGGGGATCCTGGTGCAGGGGCGCGGCTCGGCGGCCAACTCGGCCACCTGCTACGCCCTGGGGATCACGGCCGTCGATCCGGTGGGGATGGAATTGCTCTTCGAGCGTTTCCTGTCGGAAGAGCGCGTGCGCGGCGCCAGTGATGCCAACGATCGCATGCCCGACATCGATCTGGATCTGCCCTCGGGCGAGCGGCGCGAGCGGGTCATCCAGCACGTGTACGCCAAGTACGGGACACGCGGCGCCGCCATGACCGCCAATGTGATCACCTACCGACCCAAGATGGCGGTGCGCGACGCGGGGCGGGCGCTGGGCTTTTCCGAGGAGCAACTGTCGCGCATCTCGCGCCACCTGCCCTATTGGATCAGCGCCGACGAGGCGCCCCTGTCGGCCTATCTGAGCGAGGCGGGCTTTCCCGACAGCGAGCCGCGCACGCGCCATCTGGCGGACGTCGCCACGGCCCTGCTCAACCTGCCGCGCCACCTGGGGCAGCACTCGGGTGGCATGGTGATCTGTGGTGGCGCGCTCGACCAGGTTGTCCCGCTGGAGCCCGCGTCCATGCCGGGACGGGTGGTGGTCCAGTGGGACAAGGACGACTGCGCCGATCTGGGCATCGTCAAGGTGGACCTGCTGGGCTTGGGCATGCTGGCCGTGCTGGAAGAGGCGGTGCCGCTCATCCGTCAGCACGAGGGCGTGGACATCGACTATGCCCACCTGCCCGCCGACGATCCCGAGGTGTACCGCATGCTGCGCGCGGCGGACACGGTGGGCACGTTCCAGGTGGAATCACGCGCCCAGATGGCCACCCTGCCGCGCATGCGGCCCGAACGCTTCTATGACCTGGTGGTCGAGGTGGCCATCATTCGGCCGGGGCCCATCGTGGGCAAGATGGTCAATCCGTACTTGCTCCGGCGCAACGGGCGGCAGCCAGTCACCTATGCCCACCCTTGTCTGGAGCCCATTCTCAAGCGCACCCTGGGCGTGCCGCTATTTCAGGAACAGCTCATTCGCATCGCCATGGAGGCGGCGGGCTTCTCCGGGGGGCAAGCCGATGAATTGCGGCGGGCCATGGGCTTCAAGCGCTCGCTGGAGCGCATGCGCCAGATCGAAGGCCAGCTACGCGCGGGCATGGAGCGGCGGGGCATCACGCCCCAGGCGTGCGAAGAGATCGTGCAGAGCATTCGCTCCTTCGCGCTGTACGGCTTCCCCGAATCGCACGCCGCCTCGTTCGCGCTCATCGCCTACGCCTCGGCCTACTTGAAGGCCCACCACCCGGCGGCCTTCCTATGCGCTCTGCTCAACAATCAACCCATGGGCTTCTACCACCCTGCCACCTTGGTGCGGGATGCGCGGACACATGGGGTGCAGACCTGGCCCATCGATGTGCAACGCTCGGGATGGGACTGCGAATTGGAGCGCGCGCAGGGCGAGCGGAACCTGGGGGTGCGGCTGGGATTGCGCTACGTGGGCGGGCTGCGGGCGACGGTGGGGCGGCGAATCGTGGAGGAACG
>JAEXQJ010000378.1 GCA_023438785.1 Pseudomonadota bacterium | reverse complement strand
CACGTCACCACCCTCAATGCCGGGGCGGTTCTGATCTCGTCGCTCATCCTTCTCGCCTTCGGCAAGGTAGCGGCCGCGTGGATGAACGCGCCGGGGGCGGCCGAGTTCATGCCCGGCATGCTCGTGGCCGTGGCTATCCTGCGCCTCTCGGACACGCCCGAACGCATCCTCAACCGCGAGTTGCGCTTCCGGCGGGTGGCGGCGGCGGTGAGCGGCGGCGAGACGATCTACGCCTTGGTCGCGGTAGGGATGGCGGCCCGCGGCTGGGGTGGGCAGGCCGTGGTGGCGGCCAACATCGCGCGGGCCTTCTTTCGTTTGGGTATGACCGGATCGGGCGTGCAGGCGCGCGCCTGGCTCAGCTTCGGGCCCCTGCGCAGTCGCGAGATCGTGGCCATCTTGCGTTTCGCCATTCCGCTGCAATTGGCCGCCCTGGCCGCGTTCGCCGCCACCAAGTGGGACGTGCTGGTCATCTCGTCCTTCTTCGGTCCCGCGGCCATGGGCCTCTATGCGCTCGCCTACAACCTGGCCCAGATTCCCGCCGACAACATCGGCGAGTCGCTCTCCGACGTGCTCTTTCCGTCCCTGGCCCGTCTGCCGCGCGCCCGCCGTCCCGAGGCCTTGGTGCGTTCCATTTCGTTGGTGGCCATGGTTGTGTTCCCGCTGGCCGTGGGCTTGGGGCTAGTGGCGCCCACGCTGGTCGCCACGGCGTTCCCCGCGCGCTGGCAGGACATGGCCCCGTTGCTCACCGTGCTGTCCGTGTTGGGTGTCGTCCACCCGGTGGGATCGGCCCTGCTGGTCTTTCTCAAGACCTGCGGCCGAACCAACGCCGTGTTGCTCTTCCAGGGTGTGCGCGTGGCCATCCTGGTGACCGGCCTCTTCGTGCTCGGCCACTTCGGCCTCCAGGCTGCGACCGGCGCCGCGGGCCTAGCGGGCGCTTGCTTCATGCTCACCGCCCTCTTCTATTTGGGCCGCAAGGAGAACGTGGCCGTGGGGCGCGTCTTGGCCGGGATGGGACGGGTTCTGCTCACCTGCGCGGTCATGGGCGCGGCGGTCTTGCTCGCGCGCTGGGCTGTGCCGGTCAGCTTCCGTCCCGGGTTCCGCTTGGGCCTGGAGATCGGCGCCGGCGCAGCCACCTACGTGGCAGCCGCCTTACTGTTCATTCCTACCCAGGCCAGGGAATTTCTCTCTCTGCTGATTAATATGCGGGGCGGCGAGCATCAGACCGCCGAGGCCGTTGTGGAGTCGGAGACCTGAATGGGGTGGGGGAAATGGCAGACACGCATGGTGAGGCTCCAGCATCCATAGTCGATCTGGTGGAAGCACAGGCCGCGCGGTGGCCGCAAGCCGTGGCTGCGGAGCAGGCCGGTGAGCGCCTGACTTACGAGAAGCTACAGGCACGTTCCAATTACGTTGCCGCGCGTCTGCAGCAACTCGGTGTGCATCCCGACGTGCCCGTGGCCATCTGCATTCCTCGTTCCCTGGACATGGTCGTGGCGGTCCTGGGTGTGCTCAAGGCGGGCGGCGCCTACGTGCCGCTCGATCCGACATACCCGCGCGAGCGTTTGGCGTTCATGCTCGACGACGCGCAGCCGGCCCTGGTGCTGGCCCACAGCGAGACAGCCGCCTTGCTGCCCGACGGGCGCGCCCCCCTGTTGTGCTGCGATCGTCCTGCCGACAACCTGCAGGGCGAATTGGCACAGGCGCCGTCGCGTGGGCTCGTCCCCGACAGCCTGGCCTACGTCATCTACACGTCCGGCTCCACGGGGCAGCCCAAGGGCGTGGCCATGGTCCACCGGGCGCTCATCAACCTGGTCAATTGGCAATGCGAGGACTCGGGCGAATGGGGCAGCGAGCGCACCCTGCAACTGGCGCCCTTGTCGTTCGATGTGTCGTTTCAGGAGATCTTCGCCACCTGGGCAGCCGGCGGCACGCTGGTCCTGGTGAGCGAGGACGTGCGGCAGGATCCGCAGCGCCTGCTCGACGTGCTGGTCAACACCGAGGTGCGCCGCCTGTTCCTGCCCTTCGTGGCCCTGCAACAGATGGCCGAGGTGGCCCTGCGACAAGGGCCCATGCCCTACGGCCTGCGCCAGGTGATCACCGCCGGCGAGACCCTGCGCATCACGCGCCACCTCGCCGAGCTGTTCGAGCGTATGCCTGGCTGCACCTTGCAGAACCAGTACGGACCCTCCGAGACCCACGTGGTCACCGCCCACCAGTTGCGGGGCCCGTCGGGGCAGTGGCCCGCCCTGCCGCCCATCGGCCGCGCCTTGCCCGGGGTCAGTCTGCTGATTCGCGACGAGGCCGGCGTGCCGGTGGCCGCGGGTATGGAGGGCGAGCTCTTCATCGCGGGCGTGGCTCTTGCGCGTGGCTATCTGGGACGCCGTGAGCTGACCGAGGCGCGTTTCGTAACCGACGCGCCCACGGGCCAGCGCTGTTACCGCACCGGCGATCGGGTGCGCCTGCGCGCCGACGGCGAGCTGGAATTCCTGGGCCGCAACGACGACCAGGTCAAGCTGCGCGGGTTCCGTATCGAGCTGGGCGAGGTGGAGGCGGCGCTCAATGCTCAGCCTGGCGTGGCCCAAGCCGTGGTGGCCCTGCGCGAGGACGAACCGGGCGAGCGGCGGCTGGTGGGCTACGTGGTGGCCGAGGCGAACGCGTCGCCCGCCACCGCGGATCTGCGGCGTGCCCTGCAAGCGTCGTTGCCCGATTACATGGTCCCCTCGGCGATCGTGGCCGTGCCCGCCCTGCCGCGCACACCGAGCGGCAAGGTCGATCGCCGCGCCTTGCCTCGTCCCGAGGGAGGCCGCCCGGACCTGGAGGTCCCGTATCAAGCGCCCGGCACGCCCACCGAAGAGGCCATCGCGCGGGTGTGGCAACGCCTCCTCAACGTGGACCGGGTGGGGGTGCATGACGGGTTCTTCGATCTGGGGGGAACGTCTCTGCTCGCCGTGCGCAGCGCCCTGGAACTGCGCGCGGATCTGGGACGTGACGTATCACCCGTCGAAATCCTGCGCCACGGAACCGTGGCCGAGTTGGCGCGCTTCCTCGATGGTCGCAAGCCCGAGGCCGGTCCCTCTCAACCTGAGGTGAGCGTGGAGGCCAAGTGAACCCCAACGAGAGCGTACAACCCGCCAATTGCGATGCCTGCGCGTCGGGCGAGGTGGTGACCATGGTGCCGGCCACCGCCGCGCAACGCGAGATCTGGGCCTCGGTGCAGATGGAGCCCACGGCGTCGCTGGCCTTCAACGAATCCTTGTCGGTGCGGCTGCGCGGTCCCCTGCACGTCGATCGTCTGCGCCAAGCCTACCGCGAGGTGCTCGAGCGTCACGATGCCTTGCGCGCCACATTCACGCCCGACGGCGTCTGGATGTGCGTGTCGAGCGCCCCGCGCGATTCGCTGCCGCTCATCGATCTGTCGGGCCTCGACGAGGCGGAGCGCATGCGGCGCGTGCAGGCTAGCGAGCGCCGCGAGGTCGAGCTGCCCTTCGATCCCGTGCGCGGGCCCTTGGTTCGCAGCACCCTGTGCCGGCTCGGGCCCCAGGATCACCTGCTGCTCTTCACGGTCCACCATCTGATCTGCGACGGCTGGTCGCAGGCCGTGGTGCTCGAGGAATTGGGGGCGCTGTACTCGGGGCAGAACCTGCCCGAGGCCTTTCCCTTCGCGAGCTATGCCTCGGACGACATGGATGGTGCGGCGGACCAGGCCTGGTGGGCGCAGCGCTTTGCGGGTGGCGTGCCCGCTCTGGACCTGCCCTGCGATCGACCGCGGCCGCGCGTGCGCACCTACGATGCGGCCCGCCAGGAGGTGACGCTGCCCGAGGATCTGGTGCTCGGCCTGCAGCGTCTGGGCGGGCGCAACGGCGCCAGCTTGATGGCCACTCTGCTCGCGGGATACGCGGCCTTCCTGCATCGTCTGACCGGGCAGGAGGATCTGGTCGTGGGCGTGCCCGCGGCGGGCCAGGCGCGCACCGGTCACGATCGCCTGGTGGGTCACTGCGTGTCGGTTCTGCCCGTCCGTCTGAGCCTGACACCCGATCGCCCGTTCGCCGAATTGCTGCGCACCGTGCGCACCACGTTCCTGGACGCCCTCGATCACCAGGCCGCGTCCTTCGGGCGCATTCTGGAGGCCCTGAAGGTGGGGCGCGATCCGGCACGTGTGCCCCTGGTGCCCACCGTCCTCAACCTGGATCGCGGACTGGAAGGCGTTTCCTTCCAGGACCTGGAGATCTCCTGTGAGCCGGGCGCGCGCCGTTACGAGACCTTCGAGCTCTTTGTCGCCGGATCGTTGCAGGCCGGGCGGTTGCGTCTGCTGGCCCAGTACAACACCAACCTCTTCGAGTCCGAGACCATCAGCCGTCGGCTGGCCGAGTGGCAGACCCTGCTGGCCGGCGCCGTGGCCTCGCCCGAGAGTGCGGTGGCCGATCTGCCAATCTTGCCTGCCAGCGAGCAGGCCCAACTCGCTGACTTCAACCGTACCGAGGTCAGTCTTTCGCCGCCCGCGGCCTTGCACCACCTATTCGAAGCCCAGGTCGATCGCACACCCGATCGCGTGGCCCTGATGGCCGGCGGGCAGTCCTTCACCTATGGCCAGCTCGAAGAGCGCGCCAATCAGCTGGCCCATCGGCTGCGCGCGCTGGGCGTGGGGCCCAACGCCTGCGTGGCCGTGCTGGCCGAGCGCTCGCTGGAGATGGTGGTCGGCATCTATGGTGTGCTCAAGGCGGGGGCGGGTTACCTGCCGCTCGAACCCAGCGATCCACGCGAACGTCTGACGTTCCTCATGGAGGATGCGCGACCCGCGGCGGTGGTGGGCCAGGTTGGCCTCGTGGATCGCTTGCCAGCGAGCGCGGCGCCGCTGCTGCTGCTGACTCCCGACGGACGTGGCCAAGGCGATTCGCCCGCTGAGCGTCCGGCGCCGCTGGCCGGGCCCGATGATCTGGCCTACATCATCTACACCTCAGGCTCGACGGGGCGGCCCAAGGGCGTGGCCAACGTCCATCGCGGCATCCTCAATCGCATCGCCTGGCAGACCGCGTGCATGGGCTCGCCCCTCGACGAGCGCGTGCTGCAGAAGACGCCCTACACCTTCGACGTGTCGCTGTGGGAGCTGTTCTGGCCGCTCTCGGGTGGCGGGTGCCTGGTGATGGCGCCGCCGCGCGCTCACCAGGATCCGGTGCGTCTGGCCGCGCTCATCGAGGAGATGCAGGTCACCATGGTGCACTTCGTGCCCTCCATGTTGCAGGCCTTCCTGGAACACGCGGACGTGGGGCGTTGCGCGTGCGTGCGTCGTGTCCTGGCCAGCGGCGAGGCCCTGTCCTTCGATTTGCAGGAGCGCTTCTTTCAGAAGTGGGGCGCCGAGCTGCACAACCTGTACGGCCCCACCGAGGCCGCCGTGGAGGTCAGCCACCATCAGTGCCACGCGGGTGAGCCGGCCGGCGTGGTCCCCATCGGTCGGCCGGTGGCCAACACGTGCCTGTACGTGGTCGATCGGCGTTTGCAACCCGTGCCCATCGGTGTGCCCGGCGAGTTGCTCATCGGTGGCGTGCAGGTGGCGCGTGGCTACGTGGGGCGGCCGGCGCTCACGGCCGAGCGCTTCCTGTCTGATCCGTTCAGCGGTAAGGCGGGCCGCCACGTGTACCGCACCGGAGATCGGGCGCGTTTTCTCAACAATGGCGAGTTGGAGTTCCAGGGGCGGCTGGACGATCAGGTGAAGGTGCGCGGTCTGCGCATCGAGCCGGGCGAGATCGAGACCGTGCTCACGGAGCATCCCAACGTCCGTCAGGCCGCATTGCGCCTCGACGACACGCGGCCGGGCGACGTGCGTCTGGTGGCCTTCTACGTGCCCGCCGCGGGCGGCGATGTGTCGGCCAATGAACTGCGCAAGCACCTGCGCAGTCGACTCCCCGACTACATGATCCCGCAGCAGTTCGTGGCCATCCCTCAACTCCCCCTCACGTCCACGGGGAAGATCGACCGCAAGGCACTGGTCATCCCGGGCGGGGCGGAGGGTGAGGCCCTGGAGCGCGTGGCGCCTCGCTCGCAGGTGGAGCACCTGCTGGTCTCGATCTGGGCCGACCTCATTGGCCTGCCGCCCGAGCGCATCAGCGTGAGCGACAACTTCTTCGATTTGGGCGGACACTCGTTGCTCGCGCTGCAGGCCATCGCGCGCATTCAGGCCCGAACTCGCGTGCGCCTGGAGCCTCGCATGCTCATCCTGTGCACACTGGAACAGATCGGCGAACGATTGGACGCGGCGGTCAGCGGGCCGGCCCCAGGCCCCCAGCCAGGGGCGTGAGCATGGAGCCGGCGGTCTTCGGGGATCCACCGCTCTTCGGGCTCTTTCATCCGGCACCAGGCGGCTCGGCGCGCGATCAAGGCGTGCTCATCTGCCCGCCCGTCGCGTACGAGCACATCCGCGCGCACCGGGCCTTGCGCCACCTGGCCGTGCAACTGGCGCGCGCCGGCTACGATGTCTTGCGCTTCGACTACTTCGGCGTGGGCGATTCCGCGGGGGCCAGCGAAGAGGCTCGAGTGAGTCGCTGGCACGACGACGTGGCGGCCGCGGCCGCTGAGCTGCGGGCCCTGTCGGGCGCGCACACGCTGTGCGTGGTTGGTGTGCGTCTGGGCGCGACCCTGGCCGCCACCGCGCCGGAGCTGCAGACGGATCACCTGGTCCTGTGGGACCCCATTCTGGATGGGCGTGCCTGGGTGCAGAGCATGGAACGCATGCACCAGACCCTGCTCAGTGACCTGACCTACTTCCAGAGGCCTCGTCGCGAGCCTCCCAACCCGGGCCTGCTGGGGTTCGCCTTCACACCCGAGCTGCGCGCGGACCTGGCGGAACTGAATCTGCACCGACTGGCCCGCTGGTCTTCCGGCAAGGTGACCCTGGTGACCGGCAGTGCCGGCGAGGCCGAGCGCAAGCTGCTGGGGGAACTGCAGGGCAAGGGGCTGAGCAGCGGGATGCGTGTCCTCCGCGCGCCGATCGACTGGCAAAGCCTGCGCAACCTGGGCTTGGCCCTCACCACCGCCGAGGCCACGGAAGCTACGCTGCAGGTCTTGGGCTAGCCAACACCATGGGAGAGCGTCGCCAACCATGAGAGAGCGTCCCTATCTGTTCGGTGAAACCGGTGGCCTGTTGGGGATCCTCAGCGAGCCGGAACCAGCCACGGACCGGCCGACCGTGCTGTTGCTCAACGCGGGTTTGGTTCACCGCGTGGGACCCTTCCGCATGGGCGTGGACCTGGCACGGCGGCTTGCGGCGGTGGGCTTTCCTGCCTTTCGCCTGGATCTGTCGGGCTTGGGCGATAGTGGTCCACGCCCGGGCCCCTTCGATCTGCAGGATCGGGCGCTGGTCGACGCTCAGGACGCGATGAGCTTCCTGGCCCAGCGCACCGGGGCCCGACGTTTCATCGCGGCCGGTCTGTGCGCGGGGGCGTTGCATGCCCACGGGATCGCGGTGAGCGATCCACGCGTGGTCGGCGCCGTGCTGCTCGACGGCTACGCCTACCCGACCCTGCGTTTTCTCGTGCGACGCTATGGCCCGCGTCTGATCAGCCCCAGCGCCGTCATGCGCTTTGCCCTGCGCCGGTGGGGGGGCCTCAATGCCCAGGCGCAACCGCAGCGCGGGCCCGTGAGCGAAGCGGACATCTTGGACCTAGCCTTCCCGCCGCAGGCGCAGGTGGGCGAGGATCTGCACCAGCTCATGGAGAGGGGCGTTCAACTGCTCTTCGTGTACAGCGGCAATTGGTTCTCCTATTTCAACTACCGCGAACAGCTACACGACAATTTCGCCGATGTGCCCTTCGGAGGTCGTCTCTCGGTGGAGTACTTCCCCGACGCGGATCACACCTACACCTTGCTCCCGGACCGGGAGCGGCTCTTCGAGCGCGTGGTGTCCTGGGTCCAGGCCTGTTTCCGCTGAGCGGGAGGGCGCCGGCCGGCGGGCCCAGTCCTCATCCGCGCAGGTCCCGGGGCCGAAACGCCCGGCCGGTCACCACATCACGCAGCAGCCAAATCAGGATGCGCGGGTTGCGTCGGATTTGGTGGAGGGCGTAGGGCAGAAACGCGTGGCCGTAAGGCACGTACAGCCGCACCGGCACCTTCTCTTGGCGTGCCATGGAAAGACTGGGCGTCACGGGCAGACCGTAGAGCAGTTCCAGATCGCACGGGGTTCCCGCCGCGGTCAGCCGCCGCAAGGCCTCGCGCGCCAGCTTGACGTTGTGACTGGCCACGGATACGTGGCGGGCACGGCCTGCCAGTCGATCGACGACGGCCAAGAAACCCTGTCGCCAGTCCGAGTGGTCATCGTCGGCCCACTGCCCGCGCACGACGCGTACGGGCATTCCCCATGCCGCCGCACGCTCCGCATCCCCCAGGCTGCGGTGCCAGCGCCCGGGCAGCGTTAGCCCGAGGGCGCTGTCCGGGTGTTCGCGCGCCAGGTCGGCGATGAGCGAGAACGTGGGATCGGCCGTCTCGGGCTCATGCGCATCGAAGTGCACGCGCAGACCCATGGCCCCCGCTTGCTCCACGATGCGACCGACGATGGAGCGTTCGTAGTGCACCGCCGGCGCCTTGACCGAGAGATAGATGTCGAGATGCGCGGAGGGCAGCATCTGCAGGAGCGTGGCGTAAGCAGCACCGATCTCTTCCGCGGGCTCGCCGTCACTGTTCCAGTAGCCGAGCGTGCTGCCGATGTGGTTTGCGCTTAGCTCGAGGG
>JAEXQJ010000342.1 GCA_023438785.1 Pseudomonadota bacterium | reverse complement strand
CCCGTGACCGCCGTTTGCGCCGAGGCCGCTCGCTCTTCGCTTCCGTCTTCTGCATACCCCCACTCTGCACGAAAGCCACCCCGCCCCAGACCTGCGGCCGGTAAGGGGTTTACGCTGGGCCAGCAGGTTGCAGGGAGGCGCGGGTCGTCCCCTCCCTCGTGATCTCGCCTACAGGCCAGTGGCGCTGAGCTCAGTTATGCTGTCGAGGAGACGGGCCGGGAGGGAGGCCGAAGGCAGGCCCCTCCGACAGTCCATCATCCGCGAAACCGTGCCGAGCCGTGAGTTAAGAAAGAGGGCAGCATGAGGAGAATTGGATTCCTTGTCGCGACCGCCGGGCTGTGCTTGGGGTTTGTCGTGGTGGCGGCTCGGCCGGCGTCCGCGTGTCTGAAGGGTCGGCCGGGTGTGACCGGTCGATATGTCTATCCTCCTGCCGACTCGATTGTTCCGACGAATGCGCAGTTCGTGGTGCAGTACCTTGGTGATCCCATCCAAGACCCGGCGATCAACGCGTTGGGAGAAGATCTCGGTCTTCGACAGTTGGGCGGGGAGCGTGCCGAAACGGAGTACACGGTGCTTGCGAGCGAGCGGTGGGTGCGGGTCGTGTTGCGGCCGAAGAGGCCGTTGGCCCCGAGGACAACCTATGAACTGACAGATCGCCGCACGGTGCCCTGTTACGTTGACAGGTCAGATTGTGGGCAGGCTACGGAAAGTGTCGTTGCCAGCTTCACGACAGGTGACGGACCGGATGAGGCGGCCCCCGTGTTCGCGGGCGTCTCCGGGGTCAGCGTTCGCCGTGCGGTCGCTTGTAGCGATAGCTCGTGCTGCTATGGGCCCTACGCGGCCCACGAGGTCGAGCTGAGCTGGCTGCCCGCGCAGGACGAATCCGGGTCCGTGATGTACCTCCTCTACAAGGCAGACGACATCAGCTTGCCCTTGGCAAGCACCACGCTCCCTTCATTGATCGTCGATGTCCTATGTAGCGGTCATATCGACGCAAATGCACTCGTCGTCCCGGAAGGGGAGTATGTCATGCGGGCCGCGGATTCGGCCGGCAACGAAGACCAGAATGCCGTTGCCGCGAGAGTCAGCGTGGTGTGCGACCCATTCCCGACGGGAGCGTTGCCCATCGGAGTGACAGCGCCCCTGGACGGCTCCGCTGAACCGCCGCCGCCGGACGGGAGCGCCGATAGCGACACGCGGGTGGATGCGCCTGTTTCGCCAGACGACAGCGGTGCGCAGTCGCCGGACGCAAGCGCCGAGAGCGACACGCGGGTGGATGCACCCGCCTCGCCAGAGCGCGGCGGAGGCGGCGGATGTGGTTGCGGGGTGGCGGCCGCCTCGCCGTCTTCTGCGATCAGCCTCTTGATGGCGGCCGCGTGGTTGCTGGCCCCTCGTGGCCGACGGAAGCGGCGGCTGTAGGCGGACAGCCGAGCGGCGTTCCTGTCTCCGATTCGCGACGGCCCGGCGGCTTGAGGAGGAGGGGGAGACTTTCCCCTGCACGCCAACCATGCAGCCAGCGTGGGCGGGGCATGGTGCGTGCGGTCGATCTTTGCAGGACCGCGCCCTGGGCGGCGCGGCTTCAGGTGAGCATCCAACCACAGAGCACCGGGCTCGTTGGAAAGGGGATCGCACCTGCCATTCGCTTGCGCATGCGGTGGAGGGGAATGCAGTGACCTGCGCTGGGGGACTGGGGAAGCAGTCTGTTCGGAGGGGGGAATATGAAGTCTGCTCATCACATTGGTGTGTCCGTTGCGTGCTTGATGCTTTCGGGTTGCGTTTGGGATTTCGGAGGCGATAGCGACGATCTGTCGGCCGGGGAGAGGTTGGGCAAACGCCTCTTTGACGACACCGATCTGTCGCTGCAAAGGAACCAGGCGTGCGCCGCGTGCCACGGATTGCGCGCGGGAGGCACGGGACCCGAGGCGATCATCAACGCGCATGGCGCGGTCTACGAGGGATCGGTGGCGGGCCGCTTCGGCAATCGGAAGCCACCGTCTACGACCTACGCAACGTTCGCGCCGCTCTTCACCTATGATGCGAGCACGGGCTTCGTCGGAGGGAACTTCTGGGATGGGCGCGCCACCGGCTGGAAGCTGGGTAGCCCGGCCGCTGACCAGGCGCAGGGCCCCTTCCTCAATCCCGTCGAACAAGCGCTACCCGACAGCGAGGCACTGGTTTGTCGGGTCTGCAGTTCAGATTACGGTGACCTGTTTCGCAAGGTTTGGGGCAAGAGCGCCTGCGAGGACTCGGAGAAAGGCTACGCCGACATTGCGCGCTCGATCGCCACGTACGAGGCCTCGAACGAGGTGAACGCATTCAGCTCGAAGTACGACGCCTACCTGGCCGGCAAGGTGATGCTGTCAAAGACTGAGAAGACGGGCCTCGACCTGTTCACGGGGCGCGCGAAATGTTCGGGTTGCCACGTGCTCGAAGGGGCACCGCCTGTGCTGACGGACTTTACGTTCGACAACCTGGGTGTCCCCCCGAACCCCGAGAACCCGTTCTATGGAATGGACAAGGTCACGATCGACGGACAGCCCATCAACCCGGCCGGCGCGGATTGGGTCGACATCGGGCTGGCTGGATTCATCGAGCAACTGGTTCAGGATGCCGGCTGGCGGCAGCTACCCTACGTTCCAGCGGAGATGCTGGGGCTGGATCTGGCATCGATGATTGAAGAGAACCGCGGCAAGCAGCGCGTGCCGACCCTGCGAAACGTCGACCGGCGGCCGACCGCGGACTTCGTGAAGGCCTACGGCCACAACGGCTACTTCAAGAGCCTCAATGGGATCGTGCACTTCTACAACACGCGCGACGTTCTGCCCCGGTGCGACGGTCGCCTCACCGAGCAGGAGGCGTTGGCCCAGAAGTGCTGGCCGGCTCCCGAAGTCTCGGAGAACATCAACCAGTCAGAGCTCGGCAACCTAGGCCTCAGCGCAGATGAGGAAGAAGCCATCGTCGCGTTCCTGGGCACCCTGTCGGACGGCTGCAACAAGTAGGTAAAGCGGTGCGGACGGAGGTCTGGAGGGGCGTTGCTCCTCCAGACCTCGATTTCGTGTGCGTTACGAGCGTGCCGGCAAGTGTGTCTCTGCGGCGCCGGAAATCACCGCCGAGGATTGCGACGCCGACGCAGGACCGCGAGAGCGACCAGTGCCAGTGCCGCGAACACGCCGCGGTCACCCTGGCCGGCGCCGGATCGGTACGAGCACGAGCCGCTCTCTGAGCCGGACGGGCTGGCCGAGCTCCCGCCGACGCCGCCGCTTCCCTGGGTTCCGCCGGTGGCCGAGCTGGCGCCCTTGGCGACCCCGCCAGTGGGCTTTCCGCCGCTGCGTGAGCTGCCGCC
>JAEXQJ010000335.1 GCA_023438785.1 Pseudomonadota bacterium | reverse complement strand
GCATCGCTCGATCACCTGGTTGCATACTGCTTCCGAGACGTGCTGAAGGGGACCTCCCGGCTCCTAACCCAGTATGGGTGCCCCGCTTAGCGATGCGGACGAGGTCCCCAACTGATGCTGTCTGTTCGGGCCGTCCGCCGCGCTCGATGCTATGCGGATGGAGGCGGGCAGTTGAATGCCCTCCGTACCGTCAAATCCGCCCTTATGTCCGTCCTCCTCACCGGCGAGCTCCGCGTGCGTGTCGACGACGAGGCCGCGACCTGAGACCGCCGCCCGAGCGACACCGGACGCGTGCAACTGGTCGGCGACCTGTACGCCGAATGGCCCGACACCGTCGGTGAGAAGTCCTATCGCAGTATCCTGGCCATACCGGTGCTGCTGGGGAGCAACGTGGTCGGGGCGGTTTCCATCGACAGTTCGCTGCCTTGGCATTTCCACGCCGATCCCAACCTGGCCGACTACCTGATGCCGTACGTCGGGCTCCTGGCGTGGACCCTCGATCAGCGTTATGTTAAATGCAATTGGCGAAGCGAAATTGGGGTGAGCCGATGAACATGGACATCGACATCTTCCGCATGACGGCGGCCCGCCAGATCGAGCCGGATGCTGGTGCGGAGGTCATCCTCAAGCGGCGTCAGAATCGGACCGCGGCCACCCGTCCTGCCTGGATGCCCCGCTGGGTATTCGGCGCTCTTTCCATGGCGGTTGCCATGGTCGTTGGCGTTCTGGGCGGCCGGCCCAATTCGAACCCTTAGGAGCCCCCAGATCTCCGCGAGGTGTGCGATTCGATCGCCGAGTGTCTGGCTGCCTTCGGCGTGCCGCGGTCTGCGAGAACCGGCCCGGGATGCGGTCGGAGGATATGGCCCGGTGATGCCTCGTGCTTGCAGGTGCCAAGACGGTGTGCCGCCTGCGCCAACCCCACGCCTATCGGAGCCCGCCCGATGACCCCCGCCCACGGCCGCGACTGGAACGAGGCCAACCTTTCCGAAGACCCCGCTGTCGAGCTGCTGCAGCGCCTGGGCTACACCTATGTCGCGCCCGAGACCCTGGAAGGCGAGCGCGAGTCGCTCAAGGAGGTCGTGCTCACGCGGCGGCTGGGCGCGGCGCTCAAGCGCCTCAACCGCTGGCTGTCGGAAGACAACGTGGCCAAGGCCGTTCGCGCGGTGACCACGGTGCAGGCCACCAGCCTCATGGAGGCGAGCGAGAAGATCCACACCATGATCACGCGCGGGATCGCGCTGGATCAGGATCGGGGCGAGGGCAAGAAGGGGCACACGGTTCGCTTCATCGATTTCGATAATCCTCGCAGCAACGAGCTGCTGGTCACGCGGCAGTTCTCGGTTGCGGGAACCAAGAAGACCATCCGCCCGGACATCGCGATCTTCGTGAACGGGCTGCCGGTGGCGGTCATCGAGTGCAAGAGCCCGACCCTGGGCGACGCGTGGAAGGTGGAGGCGCTCGAGCAGTTTTCGCGCTACCAGGAGCTGGAGGAACGCTTTCGCGAGCTGGGCGCGCCGCGCTTGTTCGAGACGGCGCAGGTCCTGGTGGCCTGCTGTCGCGAGGCGGCCGTGTACGGAACGGTGACCACGCCCCATCGCTTCTACGCGGAATGGAAGACCACCTGGCCACGCGCCGCCGGCGATGTGCAGGCCCTGTGTGGCCGCGCCCCCACCGTGCAGGACGCGACCCTGGTGGGCCTGTTGGCGCCGGAGACCCTGCTGGATTTGATGCGCCACTTTGTCGTGTTCGAGCGCGACGCGGACAGCGGACGCATCATCCGTAAGCTGTGCCGCTATCAGCAGTTCGTGGCGGTGAACAAGGCGATCGAGCGGGCGCGCTCGGCCAAGAGGCCCACCGAGCGGGGCGGCGTGGTCTGGCACACCCAGGGCAGCGGCAAGAGCCTGACCATGCTGTGGCTGGCCCTGAAGCTGCGCCACGATCCCCGACAGGACAACCCCACGCTGGTCATCGTCACCGACCGCACCGATCTCGACGTGCAGATCAGCAAGACCTTCCTGGCCTGTGGCTTCCCCAATCCCGAGCAGGCCGAGAGCGTGCGCCACCTGCGCGAGCTTCTGTCCGGGCCCACGGGCAAGACCGTGCTGACCACGGTGCAGAAGTTCCAGGAGCTGGCGGCGCCGCCCACATCCGGGGCCAAGGCCAAGCGCCAGGCCCACCCCGTGCTGTCGGAGGCGCGCAACATCTTCGTCCTCACCGACGAGGCCCACCGCAGCCAGTACGGCGGGCTGGCGGCCAACATGCGCGTGGCGCTGCCCAACGCGGCCTTCTTCGGCTTCACCGGCACGCCCATCGACAAGCAGGACCGCAGCACCCTGAGCACGTTCGGCAGCTACATCGACACCTACACCATCGAGCAAGCCGTGGCCGACGGTGCCACGGTGCCCATCTACTACGAGGGCCGCATGCCCGAGCTGCGCATCGTGGGCAACACCCTGGATGCCTTGTTCGATCGCGTGTTCGCCGACCGCAGCGACGAAGAGCGCGAGGCCATCAAGAAGAAGTACGCCAACGAGGCCACCATCGCGGGCGCGCCCAAGCGGGTGGAGGCCATCTGCCTGGACCTCATCACGCACTACAACCAGGTCATCCGCCCCAACGGCTTCAAGGCCCAGGTGGTGACCTGCTCGCGCGAGGTGGCGTGCCTTTACAAGGAAACCCTGGACCGCCTGCACGGGCCGCCGTCGGCGGTGGTCATCTCGGGGGCGCACAACGACAAGGGGGTGCTGGATAAGCACCACACCACCCCGGAGCAGCGCAAAGACATCGTCGAGCGCTTCTGCAAGCACGGCGATCCGCTGTCGATCCTGGTGGTGTGCGACATGCTGCTCACCGGCTTCGATGCGCCCATCGAGCAGGTCATGTACCTGGATGCCGCCCTCAAGGAACACACCCTGCTGCAGGCCATCGCCCGCGTGAACCGCACCGCGGACCGCAAGACCCACGGCCTCATCGTGGACTACTGGGGCGTGTCCGAGGCGTTGCAGGAGGCGCTGGCCATCTTCGCGCCGAGTGACATTCGCGGGGCCATGCACCCCAAGGCCGACGAGCTGCCGCGCCTGCAGGCCCGCCACGCCGCCGCCTTGCGCTTCTTCGTGCGCGTGAGGGACAAGGACGATCTGGACGCCTGCGTGGCCGTGCTGGAGCCCGAGGACGTGCGCGCCGAGTTCGCCATGGCGTTTCGGCGTTTTTCGCAATCGCTCGACATGCTGCTGCCCGACCCGCGCGCCTTGCCCTACGTGGCCGACGGGCGCTGGCTGGGCAAGATCCGGGGCACGGCAGCGGCCCGTTTCCGCGACAACACCCTGGATGTCTCGGACTGCGGGGCGAAGGTGCGCCAGCTCATTGAAGAGGCGGTCATCGCCGACCGCATCCAGATCCTGGTCAAGCAGGTCTCGCTCTTCACGCCCGAGTTCGACGAGAAGCTGAAGGCGCTCAAGACCGACGAGGCGCGCGCCAGCGAGATGGAGCACGCCATCCGCGACGAGATCCACGTACGCATCGAGGAGGATCCGGCTTTCTACTCGTCGCTGCGCGCGCGCCTGGAACAGATCATCGAGAACCGCAGAGCCAAACGCATCGACGCCGCCGCCCAGCTCAAGATGTTCGAGGTCCTGCTCAGGGAGCTGCGCAGCCCTCGCGAGGCCGCGGACAAGCTGGGCCTGAGCGAAACCGGCATGGCCATCTACGGGCTTCTGCGTGGCCCGGCCACCGGCGCCCACGATGCGGGCGATTCACCCTATGGCGGCAAGCCCGACCAGGCCAAGACCGCGCTGGCCGGTCTGCTGGAAGAGAACCTGGCGCCCCACGCCCAGATCGTCGACTGGCAGATGAAGGACGATGTGCAGCGCGAGATGCGCAGGGTGATCAAGAAGCACCTGCGGGCTGCCTCGTTCGCCGCTGACCGCCTGGACGGGCTGGCCGAGGCCATCGTGGACCTGCTCAAGCGGAGGCGGCCGTCGGTGTGATGGCCCAAGAGCGTTCGCAGGTTCAGTTCGGCACCACCTCCATCGCGTACGCGGTCAGACGCAGCCAACGCCGGCGGACCGTGTCGATCGCCATCGATCCCAGCGAGGGCGTGGTGGTGACCGCGCCCGGGGCCACATCGATGGCCCGCCTGGATAACGTGGTCCGCGCCAAGGCGCGCTGGATTGTGCAGCACCTGGGCAGGCAGCCAGGGGAGGGCAGGGCAGCGCGCGAGTTCGTGAGTGGCGAGACCTTCCTCTATCTGGGCCGCCAGGTCCGGCTGCGCGTGGTGCGTGCGGAGGAGACGCGGGTGGCGCTCAGCCGGGGCAACCTGGTGGTGGAGAGCGCGGATCTCAGTCCCTTGGCCGTGAGGCGAGCCCTGGTGGCCTGGTATCGGCGGCGGGCAGGTGAGCGCTTGCCCGAGCGCGTGTCAGCGTGGGCGAAGAAGATGGGCATCGAGCCGCCCGCGGTGCTGATTCGCGAGCAACGACGGCGCTGGGGAAGCTGCGACCCCAAGGGCAACCTGCGCTTCAACTGGCGAATCGTGCAGGCGCCCATGCGGCTGGTGGACTACGTGGTGGCGCACGAGCTGGTCCACCGCACCCACCGTCACCACACGACGGAGTTCTGGTCGGCGTTGGAAGAGGTCCTCAAGGACAGCTCGACCCGACGTGCGCGTCTGCGTGCCCTGGGCCCACGCCTGGCCTGGTGAAGCGTCTCAACGCAGAGGGATCAGCGGCACCGGGATGGCATCAAGGCGAACAGGGATCGCGCCGATAGACCAAGGGCTCGGGTGAGGTGGGTGTGTGCAGCGAGCTCAGGTCGAGGCCAGCGCATGCCAACAGAGAGCCCCAAGGCCCCCGCGACATCCCCGAGGCGAATTCTCTTCGTGGACGACGAGCCCAACATCCTGGCCGGGCTTCGCAACGCTCTGCGCTCCGAACGCCAGCAATGGGACATGGACTTCGCGGTCGGGGCCAGGGAGGCCCTCACCAAGATCGCGGAAAAGACCTTCGATGTCGTTGTGACGGACATGCGCATGCCCTACATGGACGGCGCGACACTGCTGGGTGAAATCAGGCGTCTTCAGCCCAAGGCAGTACGCATCATCCTGACCGGCCAGACGGAGCGGGAGAGCGTGATGAAGTCGGTCTTCGTCGCGCACGTGTTCCTTTTCAAACCCTGCGAGGTGACGCTTCTCAAGCGCGTGATCGAGCGCGCGTCCAGCCTCAGCTCGCTCCTCGACAGCGAGAGTCTGCGCGAGACAGCCGGGCGGGTCGACATGCTGCCGGCCGTGCCGAGGACGTACCTCGCACTCAACGAGGCGTTGACCAAACCCAACTACAGCGTCGCGGACGTGGCGCAGATCATCGAACAGGACGTTGGCCTCTGCGCCAAGATCCTTCAGATGGTCAATGCGGCCTTCTTCGGGCTGCCGCGGAGGATCACCTCGGTCGGCGAAACCGTCGCTTACCTCGGCACGATCACGATCAAGAACCTCGCCATCGCCCTTGAGGCGTTCTCCTCGGCCGCGGGCTCATGTGGCCTCTCAAACGAGGCTCTCGTCGCCCTGCAGGCGCATTCGCTGCTGGTGGGGCAGATCGCCAAGCGGCTCTGTTCGAAGGACAAGAGTCAGGCGGAGGAGGCGTTCCTGGCGGGCGTATTGCACGAGGTGGGCTGGCTGGTGCGAGTCGATCCCCAATACGAAAAGGGCGACGGACCTCCCGTCGATCGCGCCCTCCTCGGGGCCTACTTGCTGGCGCTGTGGGGCCTTTCGCACCCCATCACCGAAGCGGTTGCGTACCATCGGACGCCGCAGCTCATCGAGCACACGTCTTTCGAATTGGTCGACATGGTGTACGTGGCGCACCACCTGGTGGGGGAACAAACCAGCCGCAAGGACGCCGAACTGGACGTCGAGTACCTCTCTGGCCTTGGCGTTGGAGAGACCGACCTCGAGCACATGCGCGCCATCGCCAGAGGGCTCCTGGGGCCCACGAAGGAGCCCTCTCTCCCCTGAGCCTGCGTTGGCACCTGCCGATCGATGGGCGTGGGGAATCCATGACCTTCGCCGACGAGGACAAGGGCTCGCGCTGCCCATGCGGTCGTTGTGAGCAACACGGACACGGGTCAGCGCCCCAGGAAACTCATCAACCACGACATGGCCGGCCGCATGCGGCCGTCGTCGTACATGATGCCGCTGTTGTCGATCCAGGTCGTGCCCACGATGTAGCCCCACACCGTCACTCCCTTCACGTTCGGGTTGGCCCAGAACATGGTGAAGTGGTCCTCGTACTGCTTCTTCTGCTTCTCATCATCGGCCAAGCCGATGTCGTATTCGGTGATGTAGATGGGCAGGCCGGTGGCGCTGGCGAGTTTCTCGATGTTGGCCTGAAGGGTGGCCGCGGGCAGCGCGTTGGCGCCGTGGGTTTGGCACCCGACGGCGTCGATGGGCGCGCCTTGCTTCTTGATGGCGGTCACGATGTCGATGGTGTGCTGCAGGTCGGCCGCGTATTCGATGTTGTTGTAGTCGTTCAGGATCAGGACGGCGTCGGGGCAGGCCTCGCGCGCCCACTTGAAAGAGTTGGCGATCCAATCCCAGGTGGTGTTTGTGCCGCCCCCAATGACGTTGGCAAATGGCGGGATGGTGTGGGGCGGCGGCTCGTTGACCACGTCGATGAGCCGGGTCTTCGGGTATCGCTCGCAGAAGGCCTTCATCCAGGTCTGCACCGCCTGTGGGCCGGTGGTGGTGGTCAGACCGGACATCCAGGCCGGCTGCGCCGCGCCCCAAATGAAGCAGTACTCTTTGAAGGGGATCTGGGCCGTCTCGGCGTACTTGTAGATGGCGTCCAACGTCGTCCAGTTGAAGCTCCCCTTGGTGAACTGGACGGAGGCCCACTTGCCGGCGTTCTCCGGCGTGATCTGATCCCAGTACTTGGCGAAATCCGCCGGAGGTGAGCTGATGCGGGCGCTGGCGATGTTGCCGACGAAGCGCGGCGGGAACACGGGGCCGCCCGAGCCGGCGC
>JAEXQJ010000321.1 GCA_023438785.1 Pseudomonadota bacterium | reverse complement strand
GTCAAATACGTCGAGTATTCTCCCTCCTCGCGCCTCGGGCTGCTCGCATCTCCGCGTTTTCGCTCGGTCTTCAAACCGTTCGGTGCTCTAGAGCCCGAGCTTCTTCTTCGGTTGGGTGATGTCGGGGGGGCGACCGTAGCGGGGGGCGGCGGCCTCTAGGTCGTCGCGCTCGCCGCGGGCCAGGCGGGGCAGGGCCAGGCGGCCGATGGCCAGGGCGCTGGGGCCGGCTATGGCGGGACACACCTGGGCGGAGCCGAGTTGGGACTGGAAGACCTCCAGGTAGCGATCCACGCCGTTGCCGCCCGCCCACACGGGCTGCCCGCCGGCCTCGCTCTGCGCCAGACGGCACAGCTGGTCGGGGGCCAGGACCCAATCGTCGTCGCCCAACGGCGCGGGTGTGGGGGCCGTGCGGTACAGGCGCGCGTAGACCTGGCCCTTGCCCGCGTCGATGCAGGGCAGGACCAGCGGCGCGCTGCACGCGGAAGAGGCCAGATCGAGGGCCAGCGCATCCAGCGACGAGACCAGCAGCAGGGGTGTGTCGTCGGGCAGGACCAGGCCCTTGGCCACGGCCAGGCCCACGCGCAAGCCGGTGAAGCTGCCCGGGCCGGCGCCGCACGCCACGGCGCCCAGGTCGCTCGTCCGCAAACCCCGTGCGGTCAACACCTGGTCGCACAGGCGCAGCAGATTGGACGAATGGCGGTCAGCGCGTTTCTCGACGGCGGCCAGGCTGTTGCCGGCGGGCGAGAGCACGGCCACGCGGGCGCAAGGGGTCGCGGTGTCGAGGGCCAAGATGGGTCGGTCGAGCATGCACATCACCCGGGCAGGAAGAATCGCACCACGTCGTTCTTGAGAGCCAGCGCCACGAGCATGACCACGATGACCATGCCCACGTAGCTGGCCACGGTGCGCGCGCGCGCCGAGGGCGGCCGCCGTTTGACCAACTCGATGGCGAAAAAGACCAGGCGGCCGCCGTCGAGGATGGGAATGGGCAAGAAGTTGAGCAAGCCGATGTTGATGGACAGAAGCGCCATCAGCCACAGGTATTGGGCCAAACCCTGCTCGGCGGCCACGCCCGCGGCGTAGCCAATGGTCAGCGGGCCGCCCAGCGTCCGCGGCGACAACTCGCCGCGCATGATCTGGAAAAACCCTTGCGCGGTGAACGACACGATCTCGCTCGTGCGCGCCAGCGAGTGCCCCAGCGCATAGAAGAACCGATTGCGAATGGGCACGGGATCGGCGGTCTTCCACGCGAAGCGGTTGGTCGCGCCGAACACCAGGCGCTGTTCCTCCTGGCGGTAGGCGTCGAGCTGCGAGCGAATGTCCTGCTGAAACCTGGCCTCGTGGCGCACGCCGCCGGGCGAAACCCAGGCCAGACGGAACTCGCGCTCCGGCTCGGCGGCCAGGCGCTGCCGCATGAGGGCCCAGTGGAGCAGGGGCTGGCCGTCCAATTCGAGCAACTGGTCCCCGCGGCGCAGGCCGATGCGATCCGCGGGACTGCCCGGCTCCACCGAATAGACGAACAGCTCCGACGCCTGGATGCCCGTGTCGTAGTGGCGCGTGCCCAGTTGGCCGACGTCCGGCCGCGGAATGACCACCGCCGAGCCCGGCTCCTGGATCTCCACGTGGATGAAAGGCAGCGCCGAATGCGTGCCGCGCAGGTACTGGACGCGCAGCGGGGCGGCCCCGGCCCGCGCCATGGCGCGCTCGAACTCGGCCCAGTGGGCCACGGGCGTGCCGTTGACCGAGGTGATGAAGTCGAAGGTGCGCAGTCCCGACTGCGCCGCCGGCGACGTCAAATCGACGATGCCGATCTCGGGCAGTTGGAAGCGCGGCGAGACCCCGATGCGCCCGACGCTCTCCATGACGTTGAGGGGACCGCGCCGGGTGATGCGGGCCGGGGTCACGTCGCGCTCTTCGGGGTCGCGACCGCGGCGGATGGCGAAGCGCAACGTCTTGTCGGGTGAGGCGGCGATGATTTCGTCGAGCTCTTCCCAGTAGCGCACCTCTTGCCCGTCGACGGTCTCCACCAGGTCGCCGGGCAGCAAGCCCGAGTTGTCCGCGGGCAGTCCGGGGATGACCGTGCCGACGATGGCCGGCAGCAGGGTCTTGTGTCCCAGGAAATGCACGAAGTAGATGCCGACGGGCAGGATGAGATTGAAGAGCGGCCCCGCCATCACGATGACGAAGCGCTGCCACAGGGGTTTGCCCGAGAAGGAACGCTCCTGCTCGGCGGGGGCCACGGGATCGCTGGGATCCTCCCCCACCAGGCGCACGTAACCACCCAGGGGAAAGAGCGACAGGCGGTACTCGGTGCCACCCAGGGTGAACCCGAACAGGCGCGGGCCGAAGCCCAGGGAGAAACGCAGCACCCTGACGCCAAACAGCTTGGCCACCAGGAAGTGCCCCAATTCGTGCGCCAGAATGAGCACGCCGAGCAGCGCGACCACGGCCACGGCCCACTTGGCCAGCGTCATGCCGGGCTCCCGTCGCGGGATGAGCAGGGCCTCACCCGACGCGAGCCATCGCGGGAAGGCGAGAAGACCCCGTGCTTGTCTCTACGGTCGATCGCGCTGCGTTCCCGGAATGCCATCAGAGAAGATTCTCTTAGCACGCATCAATCACCCTCGGCGTGGGCTGGCTGTAGATCTCGCCGCACCCCGACGATAGACTTCTGACGTGAAGAAGGTTCCCGCCTTCAGCTTCGATACCAGCCGCGAGGGACTCGAGGCGCACATCGAAGACATGCTCAAGAAGCTGGAGCGCTTGCGCGGCAGCTACGAGTCCTTCTTCATGGGTGTGGATCGTACTCCGCCCGAGTTTCTGCGCCGTGACCTGCACCGCCAGTTGGTCGAGATGCAGCAGGTCCCGATCAACAATTCGGCGCTCCGTTTCCGCTTTCAGGCCCTGTCGCAGCGCTGGGTCCAGCTCACCACCTACTGGAACCGTGTGTTGCGCGAGATCGAGATGGGCACCTACGGCCGCGATCTGGCCAAGGCTCAACGCCGCCTGAGTCAGAAGGGTGACCGCGCCATCACCGAGCAGGAAGCCCTGGCCATGGGTATTCCCGCCAGCCGCGTGAAGTCCTTCGTGGCCCACCAGCAGGAGCTGCAGAGCCGCGCCGCCCCGGCGGCCCCACCCTTGCCCGGACTGTCGGATCGCGATCTGCAGGACGCGTACGGCCGCTTTGTGGAGGCCCACCGACGTCTGGGCAGCGAGGCGACGGCGCCCTCGCTGGAGAAGATCCGCAGCCGCCTGGGCGCTCAGCTTCCCCAGATTCTCTCCGACAAGAAGTGGAACCGCGTGACCCTGGAGGTGGTGGAGGAGAACGGCAAGGTCCGCCTGCGCGCCAAGCCGCTGCAGTGAAACGCGGGGCCGACTGCGCGTCGAAACGCCCGGTTACCGCGACGGAGCTGGCCGTATACACTCGGCCCCGTGCGCTTCGTGGCGGATCTGCACATCCATTCGCACCTGTCCCGCGCGACCAGCAAGGACCTGGACCTGGAGCACTTGCACCTGTGGGCCCAGCGCAAGGGCATCAGCGTGGTCGCGACCGGCGATTTCACCCACCCGCGCTGGTTCGCGGAACTGCGTGACAAGCTGATCCCCGCCGAGCCGGGGCTGTACCGCCTGCGCGACGATCTGGCGCGCGTCGTGGACGAATCCGTTCCCGGCGCGTGTGCCAGGCCCGTGCGCTTCATGCTGTCCGTCGAGGTGAGCAGCATCTACGGCAAGGCCGGGCGCACGCGCAAGGTGCACAATCTGGTCTACGCGCCCGACTTCGAGGCCGCGGCCCAAGTCAGCTCGCACCTGGCCCGCCTGGGCAACATCGCCTCCGACGGCCGCCCCATCCTGGGCGTGGATTCGCGCGATCTGCTCGACATCACCCTGCAGTCCTCACCCGACGCCTTCCTGGTGCCGGCGCACGTGTGGACGCCCTGGTTCTCCGCGCTGGGCGCGCAATCGGGGTTCGATTCCATCGACGAATGCTACGGCGATCTGGCCGCGCACATTTTTGCCGTGGAGACCGGGCTGTCCTCCGATCCGGCCATGAATTGGCGTCTGTCACAGCTCGATCGCTTCGCGCTCATCTCCAGCTCGGACGCCCACTCGCCGGAGAAGCTGGGGCGCGAGGCTAACCTCTTCGACGGCGAGCTGTCCTACTTCGCCATGCGCGACGCCCTCCGCACACGCGGCGCTGCCTTCCTCGGCACGGTGGAGTTCTTTCCCGAGGAGGGCAAGTACCACTACGACGGTCACCGCAAGTGCGGCGTGGTGGTGGATCCGGACGAGGCCCTGGCCTGCGGCCAAATCTGCCGGGTATGCGGCAAGAAGCTCACGGGCGGGGTCATGGGTCGTGTGGCCGCGCTGGCTGATCGTCCGGCTGGCTTTCGTCCCCCCTCAGCCAAGCCCTTTTCCAGTCTGGTGCCCTGGGTGAGGTGCTGGGCGAGGTGCTGGGCGTGGGTCCGGCCACGGTGCGCGTGCGCCAGGCCTACGACCGCCTGGTCAGCCGCGTGGGCTCGGAGCTGGACGTGCTCATGCATGTCCCCGTCGAGGACGCGGCCCGTGAGGCACCGCCGCTCTTCGACGAGGCCCTGCGCCGCATGCGCGCGGGTCAGGTCAAACTGAATGCGGGCTACGACGGCGAATATGGGATCGGGCGCATGTTCGATGCGGACGAGCGCGAGCGGCTGCTTTCCCAGACGCGCTTCAGCTTCGCCGGGCAACGCGCGCCCGCGCCGGCGCGGACGCGGCCCGCGGGTCCGACG
>JAEXQJ010000288.1 GCA_023438785.1 Pseudomonadota bacterium | reverse complement strand
GTCCTATTCAGTTTTGCGAACCGCACGCAAGCTAGGGATCGGGCCGTGCGCTGTCAAGCGAGCGCTGGTGAGCCTAAGTCGAAGCGCTGCTTGACACGCCGACTTGGCATCACTAGGGTGCGCTGGTTCTGAAAACCGAATAGCGATCGCGGAAGGGGAAGCCGGTGTGAATCCGGCGCGGTCCCGCCACTGTAAGGGAGAAGAAGGTTCCCGTTTGCCACTGGGTGCAAGCCCGGGAAGGCAGGAATCGACGCCAACGCGACTTGGTCGCGTCGCTCCTCAGCCAGGATATCCAGCCGCGATTGCCGAACTCGCAATGACCTTCCGCGGAGAAGGACGTTCCGGCAAAGCCCGAACCCTTTCCTCGCCGTAGGCAGAAGGGTGTTCTTGTGTCGAGACGTCGACCAACGCCGGACGCGCGGACCGTCCGAGCTTGGCTTTGCCGCGAATCGAAGCTCTGGCGCGCGCTGCTCATTGGCAGCGGGCTTCGCGTCCTCCTCCGTGTTGCGCATGCTGCGCAGCCGGCCCCGGTGTACGAGACCGTGGTGGTCGGTGAGCCTGACGCCCCCGATGCGGCACGTGAGGACCACGCGGCTTCGGCCACCGCCGTGATCATCGCGGAGCGAACCCCGCGCGCGGCCGAGTCGGTGACCCAGATCCTCTCCGAGCAGGCCGGCGTTGTGGTGACTCGCCTGGGCGGCCTGGGGTCCACGGCAACGCTGTCGCTGCGCGGCTCGACGCCCAACCAGGTGACGGTCTATCTCGACGGGGCGCCGCTCAACACGGTCACGGGCGGGGGCGTGGATCTGGGCGCCATCCCCATGGGCGACATCGAACGCATCGAGATCTATCGCGGCATGAGCCCCATCACGTTCGGGGCCTCGGCCATCGGCGGCGTCGTTTCGATCTCGACCGCGGTGCCCACGGAGGACCGGGCCGTCCTCGACGTGGGAGGCGGTTCGTTCGGAACCACCTATGGCGGAGCACGCGGCGCCTGGGCGCACGGTCGCCTGCATGTCTACGGCGGCATCCACGCCCTGACCTCGAACGGCGACTTCCCGTACACCGACCCGGGGGCGACCAACCTCACGACCGCCGATGACCGAGACACGCGACGGCGCAACAACGATGTCCAGCAAGTCGACGGCGTGCTTCGCGCGGTCGTGGATGCAGCGGACGGCCGCCGCGTCAGCGCTGGACTGTTGTTCTTCGCTCGGGCCCAGGGCCTGCCTGGCGAGGCCAACCTGGCCCAGCCCACCGCCCGCCTGGGAACCACACGGGCCACCGCCATCCTCGGCTACGAATCGCCGCAGGCCTTGGGTCCCGGCGGACGACTGAGGGCAACCGTCCATGGCAGCTTCGACCTCACCCACTTCGACGATCCCCATCCCGACATCAATTCCATCCCCACCGACGCCCACGACCGCACGTACACCGTGGGCGGGACCACGACGTGGCGGCACGTGACGCGTCCGTGGCTCGTGCTCTCGGGGCTCTTCGACTTTCGCTTCGACAGGTTCTCTCCCTCGGACACCGATGTCAGCGGTTCCCCGGGCACGCGCCTCTTCGGTGCCACCGGGCTGGAGAGCGATTTCTGGCTCCAGGCCATCCGCCTGAACGTCATTCCCTCGGTGCGCGTCGAGATGGCGCGCGAGAAGACGTCTGGACGCAACGACTTCTACAGGTTCCTGTCCACGTCGGAGCCCGTGAATCACGTGCTGCCCATCGCCCGTCTGGCGCTCATCAAGCCATTGACGGAATGGCTCAGCTTGCGGGCAAACGGCGGCCGCTACGCGCGCCTTCCCTCGCTGATCGAGCTCTACGGCAATACGGGGCTTTTGCTCGGAAATGCGGCCCTCAAGCCCGAACGAGGCCTCAACGCGGACGTGGGGCCAACGCTGTCGTGGAGGCGTGGAGCCAGCCGCCTATCGTGGTCCGCGGCGGCTTTCGTCAGCCTTATCGACGACCTCATTCAGTACCAGTACGGCGGAGGTCACGCGCGGCCACGCAATCTGGGCAGCGCGCGCATCCTGGGCGTCGAGACCGAGGCGAAACTGGAGCTTGGCGACCACTTCCGTGCCGTCCTCGCTGGAACACTCTCGGACCCGCGAAACACCTCCGCCATCGAATCGCAGCACGACCGGGTGCTGCCGTTTCGCCCGCGCTATCGCCTCTACGCTCGCCCCGAATGGCGAGCCGTACGGCTTGCGTCTCAAACCTTCATCGGTGTGTACGCCGAGGCCGATCTCACGGGCAGCAACTATCTGGTTCCCGACAACAGCACGGCGGCCCCCTCGCGCATCTTGTTCGGCGCCGGGGCCTTCGCCGATCTGCCGGCCGGTTTCTCGATCCATTTTACCGCCCAGAACCTGGCGAATTCCGCCGTCTATGACATCAGCAACTACCCGCTTCCCGGCCGCGAGCTGTACGTAAGTCTCGCCTGGTCGCGGGCCAACGACAAACAAGGAGACAACCGATGAGACCCTTCCGCTTGCTATCAGGACCCGCCGTGCTTCTGGCCTGCCTTGGCCTCATCGGCTGTGGCAGCGATGGCGACGCGCTGCCACGCCAAGACGCCGCCCCGGACGTCAGCCTGTCCGAGCCGACCCTCGACTCGGGGTCACCCGCCACCGAAGCGGATGCAGACCTCGACGCCTCGGAGGTGGCCTCACCGGACGGAGCGTCCGAGGCCGGTGTGCCCCCCGCCGCGATTCGCGGCATGGTCGCGGTCCACAGCGACTACCTCTCCACCGCCATCTCGCTGCTCGACCGAGATGGCAACCTCGTCAAAGATGGCTGCATCAATTCGGGCACCGGCGGTGGCGGGCTGGCCATGACCCTCTCCGGCGACGTGGTGTTGCCCAGTCAGCTCTCGCGGACCTCCGCGGTCACTCTCATCGATCGCGGCAACGGCACGTTGACCTGGATCGACCCCGTGACCTGCGCGGCTTCGCGACAGCTCGCGGTGAGCACCGGGTTCAAGGCCATCCCGCACGACTACGTCGAGATCACGACGAGCAAGGCCTACGTCACGCGATACGAGCAAAACGCCGCTGCCACGCCGGCGCTCGGGGACTTCGACGAGGGCAACGATCTGCTTATCGTCGATCCGACGCAACCGAAGATCGTCGGTCGCATCGACCTCGTCCCCTTCACGCCGGCCGGCGTCCTGCCTCGTGCGGATCGAGCGATGCTGGTGGATGGGAGGGTCTTCGTTTCCCTCAATGCCAGCAATGCCAAGTACGGCTCCAATGCCACGGGACGTCTGGTCATCGTCGACCCCGCGCTCGATCGGGTCATCGGCACCGTCGATCTGCCGGGGACCAAGAACTGCGGAGCGATGGCCTATCTGCCCGCCAGCCAGAAGCTGCTCGTTGCCTGCAGCGGAGACTACGGAGATGCCAATCAGGCCGCCGCCTCGGCCATCGTGGCCCTCAACGTGGGCGTGACCCCCCCGGTTGTCGTCGGGCAGGTCTTCGCTTCCGCGGTGGGCGTGCTGGCGTTCTCCAACTCGACCGTGGCAGCCCTCGACGGCAACAGCGTGCTGGGCGTGAGCATGGGCGATTTCTCGAATACGCCGCCGGATAGCCTGTGGCTTCTCCCGCAAGACGGGGCGACGCCTGGCCGGGTCTTCGACTCGGCGGAGTCTTACGCGATGGGGTCGGTGTTGGTCGATGTGGAGCGTGGCCGGGTCTTCCTCGCTGATGGAACCACCGTCGCGGCACCCTCCGTGCGGGCCTTCGACCGGGGGGCCGGCGGCCTCCAGGCGACGGCGACCATCAAGACCAACCCGACGCAGAAGCTCCCGGCTCGCGCGCTGGCGTGGTTCTAATGTCGCTGCTCGATACGACATGTGCCGCCATCGTCGACATAGACGACGAGGCGGCGCGGGGCGCACAGCGACTGCTCGACGGCAAGACCAAGCCGAGAGGCAGCCTTGGCCGGCTGGAGGACCTCGCCTGCAAGATCGCCGCGATCACGCGCTGTCCTCGACCGGCCGTGCCGAGTCCGGCCATCGTCGTCATGGCAGGCGACCACGGCGTCGCACAGGAGGGTGTCAGCGCCTATCCGCCCGAGGTGAGTCGGCAGATGCTGCTCAACTTCGCGCGCGGTGGCGCTGCCATCAACGTCCTGGCTCGGCAGGCCGGGGCGCGATTGGTGGTCGTCGACATGGGCGTCCGGGGCCCCGCCGAGGAGATCCCGGGCGTCCTGTCGCGGCGGATCCGGCCTGGCACGGACAACTTCGTGCACGGCCCCGCCATGACCGTGGCCGATGCCGTTTTGGCCCTGGAGCGCGGCATCGACGTTGCGCGAGAGTTGACCGAATCCGGGGTGGGCCTCGTGGGCTTGGGGGAGATGGGCATCGGGAACACCACCGTCGCCACCGCGCTCCTCGCCGCGTTCTCCGGCGCGCCTGCCCGGGTCATCACCGGCCACGGCACCGGCATCGACGACGCAACCCGGATACGCAAGATCGCGATCATCGAGAAGGCCCTCTCGGTCAATCGTGTGGCGGGAAGATCAGCCGTGGAGGTTCTGGCGGCGCTGGGCGGATTCGAGATCGCCGGGCTCGCCGGGGTCGTGTTGGGCGCGGCATCCCGTCGCGTGCCCGTCGTGCTCGACGGCTTCATTGCCTCCACCGCGGCCCTGTGCGCGGCCAAGATGGCGCCCAAGGCGGCCCAGTACGTGATCGCGTCCCATCGCTCGGCGGAGGTCGGTCACCAAAGCGTGCTACAGGCTCTCGGATGCGAGCCGCTCCTCGACATGGGCCTGCGCCTCGGGGAAGGCACGGGCGCGGCGCTCGCCATGCCTCTCATCGAGGCGGCAGTGCGCATCCTGCACGAGATGGCCAGCTTCGACGAAGCCCATGTGACGGACACCGGACGATGAGCTGGGCCACGTCGGGCGAGGGGTCAAACGGATGCCGCGAGCGCGACCAGGATCGCGGCATCCGTGAGTTGCTGTGTGGCGCCCAGGAAATCACCCGTGAGCCCGCCCGCCCGCACATGGAAGCGCCAGCCGCACAGAACAGCCACCACCAGGGAAACGCAGATCGCGAACAAGGCGTGCCGCGAAGGAAGGTGCTGGCCCAACACGAGCCCCATGGTTGCCAGCGCCGCGAAGGCGGTGGCTATGAGAGCCATGCCGACATGCCGTCTGACGGCCCCTTCCGAGCGGGCGTTCTCCGAGGGCGTCACATAGGGCAAGAACGCCATCAGCCAGACCGGAGTCGTGCGCGAAACCGTCTGGCTGAGCACGAGGGCGGCCGGAGCCACGGGCCCCAGCTTGGCCAGCGCGCTGATGCGCAGGAGCAAGACCACGATGAGCGCCGTGGCTCCGAAGCTGCCGATACGGCTGTCCTTGAGGATGGCGAAGAGCTTGGGCCGATCGAAGGCGCCACCGAGCGCGTCGGCGGAGTCCGCCAGGCCATCCTCGTGGAACGCGCCGGTGAGCAGCGCCAAGAAGGCTACGACCGCCACCGCGGCAACCATGCTGCCAGCCCGGGCGAGGCACATGAGCACCACGCTCCCCATCAAGCCCAAGACGCATCCCACCGCCGGGAACCACGCCGGCGCCCAGGCCAGGGCCCCTTCAGACACGGGCCGCTTGCCACAAGGTATGCGGGTCAGAAACGCCAGAGCGGCGTGAGCGCCGGCGAGGAAGACCCAGGGAGACGCCGTGGAACTCTTGCTCTCTTCCGCGGATTCCATGTTTTTGCCGGAAGGACTTCTATACCGGGCCGCGGGCAGGCCCGCACAAGATCGACATCCAGAAGGAGCGGCTCGTGCACAAGGTGATCCTCGTCGGCGGCGGTGCGCGTTCGGGCAAGAGCCAATTCGCGCTGTCGTACGCACGACGGCTGGGGCCTCGCCGCCTCTTTGTCGCCACCGCCGAGGCGCGCGATGCCGAGATGGGCGCTCGAATCGCACGTCACCGGCAGGGGCGGGGCGATGACTTCCTCACCAAGGAAGAGCCTCTCCATCTTGCCCGCCTGCTCGCCGAGGATCAGTCCGACGTGGTTGTCGTCGATTGCCTGACCCTCTGGCTCTCGAATCTCCTTCTGCGGGGCTGCCCGGCGACGGATATCGAAGGACGGGTCGCCGAGGTCCTGGCGGCCGTGGAGACGCGCCGGCAGCACGTGATTCTGGTGAGCAACGAGGTGGGCTTGGGCATCGTGCCGGAGTCTGCCTTGGCCCGCGCCTTCCGCGACATCGCCGGCCGGACCCATCAGCAGATCGTCGCACGCGCGGACGAGGTCTATTTGGCGGCCCTGGGCATGGTTGTGCGGCTCGTACCCGCGCCCGTGCTGGCTTTCCCTCCGGGCGAGGTCCCCTGATTGGCCAGGGGATCGGGACCTCGCGAGCGGGAAGTTGTCCAACTCGCCTTTAGGCCCCATGCTCTCGCGCTCGACAGGGCCCGCTCCACGAGCCCGCGCTCGGGTGGTTGCAGGGGCACGGTCGCGTCGAGGACGTGGCCGGCCTCGACGTCGGTGAGGCGCCAGCGGGCAATGCCGTTCTCGGCCATTTGCCGGGCGATCCACGAGAGAGCCGCCTCATCGTGAACCCCGCCCACGAGCACGGTTCGCGCCTCGCACTCGACGTGGTTGGCCACCGCATGCGCCAGGGTCTGGATGGCTGTCGAGGCCTGGTCCTTGTCACCGCACAGCCAACGCGAGGCCTCGCCTGGCGCCGCTTTGACGTCCACGGCCAGGTAATCCACAAGACCCTGGTCGAGGAGGCTCTCCGTCTGTTCCGGCCGCGTACCGTTGGTGTCGAGTTTTGCGGCGAAGCCCAGGCTCCGGATCTCGGCCAGCAGCTTCTCGATCTCCGGCCACAGCGTGGGCTCGCCACCGCACATGACGACGCCCGACAGAAGACCGCGCCGTCCGGCGAGGAAGCTGAGGAACTCCTCGCTGGACTTCGGAGCCGCGCTCTTGGGCCCGCATAGCTCAGGGTTGTGGCAATAGCGGCAGCGAAGGTTGCATCCCCGCGTGAAGGCCACGGCCGCGAGGCGGCCGGGAAAATAGAGGAAGGAGCACATAACGACGGCAGCAAACACCTGGGGCTTCCTTTCGG
>JAEXQJ010000268.1 GCA_023438785.1 Pseudomonadota bacterium | reverse complement strand
CGTCCACCACCGCCGGGCGCGGGGGGGCCACCACCCAGCCCCGCCGCCGCGAGCACCGGGGCCAGCAAGGGGAAGCCGTCATGCGGATGCGACAGCGAGCCCGAGCAACGAAGCACGCGCGCGGGTGATTCGGAGATGGAGGCCAGAAACTCGCGCGCCAGTCGGCTCTTGCCCGAGCCGGGGACGCCCTGAACGATCACGGCCCGCGCGGCCGGCTCACTCGTGGCCTCGCCGTACAGGGACAGCAGGGCCTCCAGATCGCGCTCGCGGCCCACGAAGGGGCTGAAGCGGCCATTCACGGTGCGCGGACGATCGACACTGGCGCGCGCGACCTCGGCGAAGAGGACGGCCCGACCGCCGGCCACGCCGACCACGAAGCGCGCGGGTAGCAGCCGGCGGGTCAGGTCATCGAGGTTGATGGTGCCCGAGGCTTGCCCCTCCATGAGGGTGGGCAGGTCATCCATGAGCCGGCCCACGGGGATGCGCGCCATCAAGGCCGCGCGGCCCGTGCCGATGGCCAGGCGCGCGTCGGGCTCCAAGTCGCGCGCGGCGAGCGCGGCCCGGGCGATCTGGATGGCCTGCTCGCGCGCCGTACCCAGGGCGGGCGCCGTGACGAGCAGCGTGCGATCCATGAGGCGATCCAGCTCGCACCCCAGAGGCGCGATGACCTCTTGCAGGCGGCGCAGCCGCTCCGAGGGCTCGCCCTCCGCGGCGCCCGCGTCGCGCGTGGATTGGGGTTGGGGGAAAGCCGGCCGCGGGCCCCGGCGCCCGTCGTACGAATCCACGTCCCGCGGGTCAGATCGGCTGTGCAGCGAAACCAGCAGGCCGCACATGAGGCGCTCTTCCGTGGTCCCGAGGGAGTCGCGGCGCACGGGCGAAGCGGGCGGCGCGGCCACGGTCTCCTCCACGGCATCGCCCAGACGGGCAGACAGGGCACGGAACTCGTCGGCCAGGGACTGGGCCGAGTGGGGTCGGTTGCGCGGGTTCGCCTCCAGCATGCTCGTGAGCAGCTTCTCCAGCTCGGCGGGCAACCCGGGCCTGCGCTGGGCGATGGGCAGATAGCGGCCCTCACACACGCGGGTCATCACGTCGACGGCCGAATCACCCGAGAAGGGCGGCTCGCCGCTCAGGGCCTCGTACAGCACGCAGCCCAGCGAGAAGATGTCGGACCGGCCATCCACGTCGTGGCGTCCCCGCGCCTGCTCGGGCGAGGTGTAAAGGGGCGTGCCCACCGTGGAACCCTTGCGGGTCAGGCGCCGCGGATCGTACACGCGACGGGCGATGCCGAAATCGAGCAGGCGGATATCGGTCAGCTTCCAGCCCACCAGGAAGACGTTGCTCGGCTTGATGTCGCGATGGACCACACCGCGCGCATGGGCCGCCGCCAGGGCGTCGAGCACGCGCGCCGCCACGTGAGCCGCCGCCGCCGGGCCCAGCTTGCCGCGCGACAATCGCTCTTCCAGGGTCTCGCCCTCCAACCACTCCATGGCGATGTAGGGCTGCCCTTGCGGCGTCAAGCCACTGGCGAAGTAGCGCACGATGCCCGGGTGTTGCAGCTCGGAGAGCAGGTGGGCCTCCTGCTCGAAACGCGCTGTTTCGATGGTCGTCGTCTGATGGAGGATCTTGATGGCGACCAGAAAGCCGGATTTCCGATCGACGGCCTGATAGACCGTCCCCATACCCCCGGTACCTGCTTGTCCCTTCAGCTCGAACCGCTCCGCAAGCCCGGGCCCAGGCTGGTTGTTCACGGGACTCACTAAGCGCCACATCGGCACGTGAGGCCGCTTGCTTGAATCGAGCCTGACGGCACGAGTCAGCGGCTCGGAGCCCAAGCCGCCGGCGAGAGCGGGGCTACGCCAGGGCTTCCAGACGGTCCGCGATGGCCTGGGCCGCGTGCGGACGGGCCAGGGTGCGCATGGCGGTGGCCATGGCCGCGCGACGGTTCGCATCCCCGGCCAATTGGCTGATCAGGGTCGCCAGATCCGTGCCCGCGGCGCTGCGCTGGTCGAGCACGAGCGCGGCGCCGGCCTGTGCGAAGCGCGCGGCGTTCTTGCTCTGATGGTCGTCGGCGGCGGTGGGCAGGGGAATCAGAATGGCGGGGCGGCTGGCGATGGCCAGTTCGGCCAGGGTCAGCGCCCCGGCGCGCGCGACCACCACATCGGCGTTGCCGTAGGCCGCGGCCATATCCTCGATGAACGGCTGCACCTGTACCCGCTCGCCCAGACCCAGCGCGCGGTAGTGCTCCCGGCAGCGATCCAGGTCCGGCTGTCCGCTCTGGTGAAGGATGGGCGGAACCGCGCCGTGGGCGGCCAGCTCTTTGACCGCGGCCATGACCAACTCGTTCACGCCGCGGGCGCCTTGGCTACCTCCCACCACCAGCACGCGCGGTGAAGGTCCGCCGGGCGGCGTCGCGCTGGTGAGCGCGTGCACCAGCTTGGCGCGCACGGGATTACCCGTGAATTCAATCTTCTTGGCCGGAAAGAACGGCCGCGCGTCGTCGAACGCGATGAGCACCGTGCGCACCAGGCGCGACAGGATGCGGTTGGTGATCCCGGGAACGCTGTTCTGCTCCTGGATGGCGCACGGCACGCGCCACAGGGCCGCGGTCATCACCATGGGCCCCGAGGCGTAACCGCCCACGCCCAACACCACGTCGGGGCGGAAGCGCTTCAAAATGGCGCGCGAACGAAAGTACGCCGCCGGCAGACGCGCCAGCCCGCGCACCTGGCCCATCAGCCCCATGCGTTTGAGCCCGCTGACCTCCAGGGTCTCCAAGGCATAGCCGGCGGACGGCACGACGCGCGCCTCGATCCCGCGCGCCGTCCCCACGAACAGCACCTCGCCGCCCCGCCGCACGACCTCTTCCGCGACGGCGATGCCCGGGAAGAGGTGACCCCCGGTTCCTCCACCAGCAATGAGCAACCTCATGTCAGCCCCTGACCACCACGACCTGCACCTCGGCCCCGGCGGTGCGCCGGTTCTTCGATGCGCGCCCGCGCGACCAGCGCAGCGACTCCCAAAACGAAACCCGCGCCGGCTCGGGATTGCGGGCCGAGATGTTGACCAGCACGCCCGCCATGAAGAGGCTCATGACCAGGGCCGTACCGCCGTAGCTGACGAAGGGCAAAGGCAGGCCTTTGGTCGGCAGGAGGCCCAGCACCACGCACATGTTGACCACGGCCTGCAGACCGAACAGGAAGGAAATCCCGCAGGCCAGGTAGCAGCCGAAGGGATCACGCGCCCGCGCCCCCGCGCGCAGGCCGCGCCAAACCAAGATGGAAAACGCGGTCAGAACCGCGAGCACGCCCAAAAGGCCCAACTCCTCACCGATGATGGCCAAGATGAAGTCGGTGTGCGCCTCGGGCAGGAAAAACAGCTTCTGGTGCCCCTGGCCCAATCCCTGGCCCGCGATACCGCCCGCGCCCACGCTGATCAGCGATTCGTAGAGCTGGTAGCCCGTATCCCGACGGAACTGCCAAGGGTTGAGGAAGGCCAGCAGGCGCCGCATGCGCCACGGCTCGCCGGTGATGAACTTCTTCCAGCCGATGGGCGCCGCCACCAGGACAGACAGCAAGATGTAGCTGGTGCGCGTGCCCGCCACGAAGAGCAGCCCCAGCGCGGTCACGCCGATGATCACCGCGGTCCCCAGGTCGGGCTGCTTGAGCAGAAGGCCCAGGAAGATGCCGGTCATGATGAGCGGGGGCAGAAAGCCCATGGAGAAGTCCTTGACCTTCTCCGCCTTGCGCGCGAGCAGCATGGCCAGATAGAGGACCAGCGCGAACTTGGCCAACTCCGAGGGCTGGAAGGACAACGGCCCCAGGCGGTACCAGCGCACGGCCCCGTTGATCGACGGCCCCAGCTTGAGGACCATAACCAGCAGGATCATGGACACGAAGAGCAAGGGGTAGGCAATCTTGCGGTACACGGAGTAGTCCAGGCGCATGCCCACGGCGAAGGCCGCCAGGCCCGCCGCGCCGTACAGCACCTCGCGCTTGAGAAAGTACGTCCAGTCGCCGTACGTCTTGGCCGCAAACGCCGCACCCGCCGAGAAGACCATCACCACGCCGAAGCCGGTCAGGGCCAGGATCATGGTCACCAGCCAGCGATCGGGTCCGGGCGGCGGCGGCACCACGCCGAGTTGCGCGCCCAGATTCGGCTTGCGCCGGAACAGCCCCGCGAGCCGCTCGCGCCAGTTGCTCACGGCACTTCCCCGCCGCGTTGGCGGCGCACGATCACGGAGCGCACCGCCGCGCGGAAGACCTCGGCCCGGTGCTCGTAGTTGCGGAACATGTCGAAGCTGGAACAGGCCGGCGAGAGCACCACCGCGTCGCCCGCGGTGGCCAAAGCCGCGGCGCGCTCCACCGCTTCCTCCATGCTGGCCGCGATCTGCGCGGGAACGCCGGGCGTGAGCGCCTCGTACATCTTGGGCGCGGCCTCGCCGATGAGCACGGCCCCGCGGCCCACTTGCTTCATCACGCGCGCCAGATCGTCGTAGGCGCCGCCCTTGTCGCGGCCCCCCGCGATGAGCACCACGGGACGCGGGAAGCGATCCAGCGCGGCCACCACGGCGCCCACGTTGGTGCCCTTGGAATCGTCGTAGAAGGCGATGCCGTCCACCTCGCCCACCAACTCCATCCGGTGTGCCAAGGGCCGGAAGGCCATGAGGGCGTTGCGCGCCTCGAAGGGCAGCGCGCCCGCCAGGCGCCCCGCCACCAAGGCAGCCAGGGCATTCTCCAAGTTGTGTCGACCCACCAGGCCGGGCAGATGCGCGGGGTAATACTCGATGGACCCGCCCATGAGGCGCACGCACAGCGAATCGCCCTCGACCCAACCGCCCACCGCCAGCCCGCGCCGGGTGGAGATGAGCACACAGTGGCTTTGCACCTCGCGCGCCGCGGCCTCGACGAGGGGATCGTCGATGTTGATGACCGCGAAGTCGGCGGGCGTCTGGGCCGCGAAGACGCGCGCCTTGGCCGCGACGTAGTCATTGATGGTCGGATGACGGTCCAGGTGATCGGGGGTGATGTTCAGCAACACCGCCACTTGCGGACGGAACTTGCACACCGTCTCTAGTTGGAAGCTCGACACCTCGAGGACACACACGCCACCCGATTGGGTGGCCGGCGAGCCCACCACCTCGGCCAGCGGCACGCCCAGGTTGCCACCCACGAAGGTGGGGCGACCATTGGCCGCCAGGATGGCGCCGCACAGCGTGGTGGTGGTGGATTTGCCGTTGGTGCCCGTGATGGCCACCATGGGCGATTCCACGTACCACGAGGCCAATTCCAACTCGCCCGTGATCTCCACGCCGCGCGCACGCGCCGCCGCCAACTGGGGCAACGCGGGCACGCCGGGTGACAGCACGATGAGGTCGGCGCCCGTGAAGCTCTCTTCGCGGTGGCCGCCCAGCTCTTGCACGGCGCCCGCGGGCAACTGGGGCAACACGGGCTGCAACGACGAGGCCGGCTTGGCGTCGGTGACCGTGACCTGGGCACCCTTGGCCGCACACAGCCGCGCCGCCGCCACTCCCGAGCGGCCCAAGCCCACGACGAGAACACGCTTGCCGGTCAAATCACGCGGAGAGGCCATCAGCGAACCTTGAGTGTCAGGAGTAACCCCAAAACCGCGGCTGAGAAAGAAACTATCCAGAAGCGCACCACGATGCGCGACTCGGGCCAGCCCTTCTTCTCGAAGTGGTGGTGAATAGGAGCCATGAGGAAGATGCGCTTCTTGGTGGCCTTGTAGTAGCTGACCTGCACGATGTCCGACAGCGCCTCCATCACGAACACGGCGCCGATGACCGGTAGCGACAACTCGGTCTTGGTGGCCAGGGCCACGAAGCCCAGCGCGCCACCCAGGGCCAACGCGCCGACGTCGCCCATGAAGACCTGGGCGGGGTGGGTGTTGTACCAGAGGAAGCCGATCCCCGCGCCGCCGATGGCCCCGCAGAACACGGCCAACTCGCCGGCGCCGGGCACGTGCGCCATGCCGAGATAGTTGGCGATGTTGAATCCGGCCAGGGTCTGGCCGGCCGCGTAGGCCAGCAGCATGAAGGTGAACGAGCAGGCGATCACCGGACCGATGGCCAGACCATCCAGCCCGTCGGTGAGGTTGACCGCGTTCGAGGTGCCCATGACCACGATGACCAGGGCCAGGAGGGCGTAGATGAACGTGGGTACCAAAATGTCGTGGCGTTCGAAGTTGAGCAGCGGGATGGCCAGGTGCTGGCGCAGGTCCGCGCTGAAGGCGTTGCCGTAGAACAGCCAGCCCACGGCCACCGCTCCGACGATGAACTGCACCAGCAGCTTCACCTTGCCGGGCACACCGCGCTTGTTCTTCTTGCTCAACTTCAGCCAATCGTCGACGAAGCCCAGGGCGCCATAGCCCACGGTGACGAAGAGGGCCGGCCACACCAGCGGGCAGCTCAGGTCGCACCACAGGACGGTGCCGGTGACCAAGGCCATGATGATGAGCGCGCCGCCCATGGTGGGCGTGCCCCGCTTGCTGGAATGCGAGGCGGGACCGTCGTCGCGGATGATCTCGCCCAACTGGCGGGCGCGCGCCCGGCGGATGAACCACGGGGCCAGGGCGAAGGTGATGAGCAACGACGTCAGCGTGGACAGCATCAACCGCGTGGACACGTAGCGGAAGACGTTGAGGAAGCCGACCTCGGAACGTAGGTGCTGGAATAAATAGAACAGCATGAATTAGCCTGAATCTTGTCCAGTTGTCGCGAGGCCGAGGTGGGTCAGGAGGGCGTCTACCGCGCGTTCGAGGCGCATGCCACGCGAGCCCTTGACCAGGATCCAATCGCCTGGCGCGCTCCAGCCCGCCACGCGTGCCGCCGCCTGCTCCGCGTCGGCAGCACCGAGCACGCGATCCGGGGGCAGGTCCGCGGCGCCGCGCACGATGTGCTGGGCCAGCGGTCCCACGCCCACCAGGCCGGCCAAGCCCAGGGCCGCCGCTTCACGACCCACGCCGGCGTGCAGCTCCTCGGCCTCGGGCCCCAGCTCCAACATGTCGCCCAGGATGGCGAAGCCCCGGCCCGAAGCACCCGCCGAGGTCATGAGCGCGCGCAGGGCAGCTGACATGGAGGCGGGATTGGCGTTGTAACAATCGTCGAGCACCGTGCGGCCGCCCGCGGCCAACACGCGCGAGCGGTGGGGCGGCAGGGCCGTGGAGCGCAGTCCCTCCACGGCGCGCAGGATGGGCACACCCAAGGCCGAGGCCACGGCCAGCGCTGCCGCCACGTTGCGCGCGTTGTGCTCACCCGCGAGCGGCACACGCGCCACCACGGGCTGCATGCCCACCGAGAGACGAATGACCGAGCCGGCCACGCCCGCGGGCACGAATTCGAGAATGCGCACGTGAACGCCGCGCGATCCCGCCGCGGCCGGCCCAAAACGGCGCAGGCGTGATTCGGGCAAATGGCTCACGTCGGGCGCGAGCAGCGGCTCGTCGGCCGGCAGCACGGCCACACCGTCGCTGCCCAGGCAGTGAAAGATCTCGCCCTTGGCCCGCGCCACCTCTTCGAGCGAGCCAAGCCGCCCGAGGTGCGCCGCGGCCACGTTGGTCACCACGCCCACGTGAGGCTGGGCCAGCCGGGCCAGATAGTCGATCTCGCCGCGACCGCGCATGGCCATTTCGAGCACCCAGAAGGCCTCGTCGCCCGTCGAGTCGAGCACGGTGAGCGGCAGGCCCACGTCGGTGTTGAAGTTGCCCTGCGTGCGCAACACGGAGCCCGCCGGTGCCAAAGCCGCCGCGATCAATTCCTTGGTCGTCGTCTTGCCGTTCGATCCCGTCACCCCCACCACGCGCCCGCCGAACTGGCCCCGCACGGCGCGCGCCAAATCGCCCAGCGCCAGGCGCGCATCGGCCACGGCAATGACCGGCAGGTTTTCGCAGCCCGCTGGACGCCCGCGTCCCGCCGCCACCACCACCGCCGCCGCGCCCGCCTGCGCAGCCGCCCCGCAGAAATCGAACCCGTCCACGCGCTCGCCCGGCAGCCCAAAGAACAACCGCCCCGGCTGCACCATCCGGCTGTCCGTGGCCGCGCCCACAAAGACACCCGCGCCCACGTCGGGCCCACCCGGCAAGACCTGCCCCTTCATCGCCGCGCAAGCGAAGCCCAAAGACCGCTCAGCAGCCCGCATCACCGTCGCTCCCGAGCGTTTGGCCCGCAGCACGCATCTTCACGCCACTCACGGCGATCACTCTCGCGCCGACCGCCAGCCCCCACGCGCTCCCTTCGTGCGCTCGCCGGCCCCTCATCGCGCAAACACCGCCGCCGCCACTTCGCGGTCATCAAAGTGAATCTTCCTCGCCCCCAAGATCTGATAGTCCTCGTGCCCCTTGCCGGCGATGAGCAACGTGTCTCCGGCGCGCGCCATGGACACGGCCAGCTCGATGGCAGCATGGCGATCCTCCTCCACACAGAAGCCGCGGCCCTCGTCGCGCAGATCGGCGGCGCGCTTCTCGCCCAACCCGGCCCGGTTCACGCCTTCGACGATCATCTGCAGGATCGACCCCGGCTCCTCCGTGCGCGGATTGTCCGACGTCACCACGACCACGTCGCCCCGTTCGGCGGCGGCCCGGCCCATGAGCGGACGCTTGCTCTTGTCGCGATCGCCGCCGCAGCCGAACACGACGATGAGGCGCCCGCGCGTCAGCGGCCGCAGCACGTCCAGCGCGCGCTCCAGGGCATCGGGTGTGTGCGCGTAGTCGACCACGCACAACACGCCCGCGCGGTTGGGCACGCGCTCCAGACGACCAGGGACACCCCGCACGCCGGCCAGCCCCTGCGCGATGGCCTGCCCTTCGATGCCGTGTGCCAGCCCCATGCCGGTGGCGAGCAGCAAGTTGGAGAGGTTGAATTCGCCCACCAAGGGAGAGGCGATCTGGATCGCCCCCACGGGAGAATCCAGGGTGACGCGAATGCCATCGGGCCCCATCTGCTTGTCGCGCACGGCCACGTCCGCGCCCCGCGCCGCATGGGTCAGCGTGAGCAACGATCCGCGCACGTGGCGCCGCATGGAGCGGCCGTGCTCGTCGTCGGCAAACAACACGGACACGCCGGTCGGCAGCATCAGCTCGCGGAACAGGATGGCCTTGCAGTCGAAGTAACGCTCCATGGAGCCGTGATAGTCCAGGTGGTCCTGGGTCACGTTCGACAAGGCGGCCACACGGAACCGGCAGCCGTGCAGGCGGCCCTGCTCCAGCGCGATGGACGAGGCCTCGAGCACCACGTCCGTGCACCCGCCGTCCCTCATGCCCGCGAAGAGTTGGTGCAAATGCAGAGCGCCCGGCGTGGTGAGCGGCGCCGCCTGGACCTGATTGCCGAAGCGATAGCCCACGGTCCCGATGACCCCGGGCTGGCGCCCCGCCGCCTTGAAGATGCCCTCGACCAGGTACGTGGTCGTGGTCTTGCCATTGGTCCCCGTGACCGCGGTGAGCGTCAGGCGGGCCCCGGCCGCGAAGCGATTGGCCGCCACTTGGCCCAAGGCCAGCCGCGCGCTGGGCACCAGGATCAGGGCCGCTCGCCCCGCCACCCGTGCCCCATCTGCCGCCTCGGTCAACACGGCCGCGGCGCCCTTGGCCAACGCGTCCTCGATGAAACGCCGCCCGTCCTGCTTGCTGCCCGGCACGGCCACGAACAGATCGCCGGGCTGCACCAGGCGCGAATCGTCGCGTACCTCGCCCACTGCCAGATCCGCGGACCCGGCCGCGATCTGCACCCCCGCCACCCCTTGCAGAAGCTGGGAGATCCGCATCGTCATCTCAACCTCCTGGCCGGAATGAAACACGACAAGGCGTGCCCCGCGAACCCGGACCGGGCAGCGGGTTCTGGGCCGTCGCCAATCCGCTGCCCTCGGGCAGAAGCTCAATGCCCGCGCGGCGGGCCGCGCGCACGGCCTGGCCCAAAGTCATGCCGCGGAAATCGGGCACGCTCACCTGGACCTCGGCCTCCGCATCCTCGGCCTCACCCTCCCCGGCCTCGGCCAACGCGCCCTCGTCCGCGGAGGCGGGCTGATCCACGCCCAGGCCCTCCACCTCGGCCGGCTCCTCGGGTTTGGCCTGGGTCACCTTGCCCTTGGCGGCCGCGGGCGGCGACTTGGCCTCGGCCACGATGGGCAGCGAGGGCGCCACGCCCAGGTAGCGCAGAGCCGCCTCGGCAATCTCCTTGAACACGGGCGCGGCCACCACGCCGCCGTAGTGCACGCCGTGCGGCTCGTCGACCATGACCACGATGACCGCGCGCGGATCGTCGGCGGGCACGATGCCCACGAAGGCCGCCAGGTACTTGCTCGGATCGTAGCGCCCGGCCGTCACCTTCTGCGCGGTGCCCGTCTTGCCGGCCACCCGATAGCCCGGAATGGCCGCCTGCTTGGCCGTGCCGTCCTCGGTCACGCCTTGCATGACCTGCAGCATGGTTCGGCACGTGCGCTCGGACAGGACGCGGGTGGGCGGACGCGCATTCTCGGGCAAGGGCAAGGCCTCGCTGCGACCATCGGGACTGATGGTCCGCACCGCGAGACGCGGGGGATGGTACATGCCCCCCGACGCGATGGTCGAATAGGCCGCCGCCATCTGCAACGGCGTGACGGTCAAACCCTGGCCAAAGGCGTGGGTGGCGAACTCGATCTCGCCCCACCGGGCAGCCGGCTTGACGATGCCCCGCCGCTCGCCGGGCAGGCCCACGCCCGTGGCATGGCCGAAGCCCAGTTGGTCCATCATTTGGGCCAGCCCCTGCTTGCCCACCCGGCGTGCGATCTTCACCGTGCCGATGTTGCTCGAGTACTTGAACACCTCGGCCGCGCTGACGACGCCCTTGGCGTGGTCGTCGCGGATGGTGTACTTGCCCACCTGCAAACGACCCATCTGACAGTCGAACATGTCGGTCGGCCGCAGCTTGCCCGCCTCGAAGGCCGCGGCGAAGGTCACGGTCTTCATGATCGAGCCCGGCTCGTAGGCGTCGGTGATGGCGCGGTTGCGTGCCCCGCGCTGGGCGGCGTCGGCGGGATTGTTGGGGTCGTAACCAGGCACGCTGGCCATGGCCAGGATCTCGCCCGTGCGCGGATCCATCATGACCGAGGTGGCCGCCTTGGCGTTGTGCTTTTGCACCGCGGCCAGCAGCGCCCGCTCCGTCACGTAGGTCAGGTACTTGTCGAGCGTGAGGACCAGATCCTTGCCCGCCGTGGCCGACGAATCCACCGAGCCCTCGACCAGGAGGTCCCGACCGAAACGGTCGCGAATCCCCACCACCTCCATGCCGCTGCCGCGCAGGACGTGGTCGTATTCCAGCTCCAAACCGTCCAGCCCGCGGCCATCCAGACCCGCGTGGCCAATGACCGTGGAAGCCAGCTCGGCGTTGGGATACACGCGACGGGGCTCGCGGCGCGTGCCCACGCCCGGCAAGTTGAGCGCCAGCGCGGCCTTGCTCTCCTCGGGTGAAACCCGCCGTTTGAGCCACGCGAAATACTGCGACTTGCGCGCCTGCAGCAGCTTGTCGAGCTCGCGTCGGTCCATGTGCAGGGCGCGCGCCAGGCGCGGGACCGCATCCGCCACGAAGGCCAACTGCCGCGGATTGCAGTACACCGAGTCCAGGTCAGCCGTGGACGCCAGCTCCGTGCCCCGCCGATCGAGGATGCGACCGCGTCGCGGGGTGATTTCGATCTCGCGCAGGTAGTTGTTCTCGGCCCACTCGCGCAGCTGCGCCGACTCGCGCACCTGGAGCTGGAAGGCACGCCGGCCCACGAAGAAGGCCAGGCCCAGCAGCACCAAGCCGCAGGCCACCACGCGAACCCTGGTCCAGGTGTTGACCATCAGGGCCCTGCCCTTCGCGGCTTGCCGAGCGGTTTGATGTCCTCCGGCGTGGGCGGCCCCATGTTCAGACTTTCGCGCGCGATGCGGATGACCCGGCTCGGATCCTTCAGCATGCCGATCTCGATCTCCAGGTGACGGCGCTGCTCCTCCAGCTCGCGGTGGATACGCTCCTCGTTGCCCAGGGCCAGCGCCACCTCCAGCCGCTTGGCGTGCACGGCCACGTGGCCCAGCGCACCCAGGGTCAGGCCCAAGATGACGAAGACGATCACCGCCAGGCCGCCACCACGCGGGTCGACCACGGCCTTGGACGGCGGGTTCCGCGCCGTCACGAGGGCAACCTCTCCACCGCGCGCAGCTTGGCCGACCGGGAGCGTGGATTGCGCGCCAGCTCGACCTCGCCGGCCGTCACCACGTGCTTGGTCAGGATGCGCAGGTGCGGCTGGCCCGGCTCGGCCTGTTTGCCGCCCAGGGCCCGGAAGCGCCGTTTGACCATGCGGTCCTCGAGCGAATGAAACGAGATGACCACCAGGCGAGCCCCCGGCTTGAGACAGGCGGGCGCGTCCTGCAGGAACTGTTCGAGCTGGCCCAGCTCGTCGTTGATGGCGATGCGCAGGGCCTGAAAGACACGCGTGGCCGGATCCTTGCCGCGCTCCCGATAGGGAATGACCCGCGCCACCAGCGCCGCCAGCGCGCCCGTGGTCGACAAGTCCTCGCGACCGCGCGTCTCCACGACGGCCCGGGCGATCCGGCGCGAGAAGCGCTCCTCGCCCAGATCGCGCAGGATGGCCTCCAGTTCTTCTTCCTCGACCCTTTGCAGAAAGCTGGCCGCGTCCTCGCCCGTGGTCTGGTCCATACGCATGTCCAGGGGACCCGTGCGGCGGAACGAGAACCCGCGCTCGGCTCGATCGAGCTGGAACGACGAAACGCCCAGATCGGCAATGCAGCCGTCGAGCGGCAGGGCGTTGGCCTCTCCGAGCACGGCGCGCAGACGCGAGAAGGGAGCGTGGACCAAAGTCGCCCGATCACCGAACGGAGCCAGGTTCTCGCGGGCCAGCTCGAGCGCGTCCTGATCCCGATCGATGCCCACCAGGCGACCCCCGGGGGCGCAACGCTGGAGCAAGGCGCGCGCATGTCCGCCCATTCCGACCGTGACGTCGCAGTATATGCCCGAGGGGTTGGGATTGAGGAAGCCCAGGGCTTCGTCGAGCAACACCGGATCATGGATGAGCGGCGGCGCGGAGGTCATGAGCACCCGCACGGGCAAGCCGAGCCCGACTGCATCGCGCTAAACAGCCCGACAATCGGGGAATCGGTCTCGTTGAGGTGCAAAACGGGCATGGGGATAGCCGGGCTCGCTCACGGATCCGCGGCTGGGACCCATGATCCCGCCACACCCCCCCCTGTCAAGTTTTGTGCCGGGATTTTTCCCAATGATTGCAGCTAGATTGGCTCTGGGCGGCGTGGCGGCGGGGTAGACGAGTCGCCCCATCCGACGGGCTCGATCTCGCGCTCCAGAACGTATTCCAGCTCACATAAAAGATGGGGCTCAAAGCACCTAACTACGCTTGACTAAAGGGTTCTTTTGATGCAATCGTCGTGTCCCGTCAAAGACGAGCCTGGAAGGAGCGGTGCCCATGGAAGCTAGGTTGTTTGCGCTCGACGCCAAGATGGAAGCTTTGCGTTCTAAGATGGAGGGCTTCCCGGACAGAGTGACCAAGGACTACCAGGAGAAGCTGGACGTCTCTTGGATCTTCCATGACTGCGCGCTGGAAGGCGTGGTGCTGTCGTACTCCGAGCTCAAGGCCGCCATCGACCAGCGGATCATCAGCGATGTCTCGCTGATCCCCATGTACGAGGAGGTCAAAAGCCACAAGCTGGCGGTGGACTTCGTTCGTGAGGCGGCGGGGGCCAAGAAGCCACCCGCGGTCGACCTGGAGCTGGTGCGCAAGCTGTACGCCATGGTCACGCCCGATGCGGCGGCCAAGGGTTGCGCGTACCGCAAGGAGAACCCGCTGCACCGGCTCTACTATCACGAGATCGCGCCGCCCGAGAAAATCGCCCCGAAGATGCGCAAGATGGAGGACTGGATGACGTCGGCCGACTTCGCCAGCCAGCACCCCGTCGTGGCAGCAGTGAGGCTGCAACTCATGCTCCTGCAGGCGTATCCGTGGACCCAGAGCTCGGGCAAGGTCGCGCGCCTCCTGACCAACTACATCCTGATCCGCAAGGGCTACCTGCCCGCCGTGGTGCACTCGATTGATCGCCAGCGCTACTACGAGGTGCTGCGCCACGAAAATGAGGGGCTGCTCAACCTTATCCTCGAGTCCCTGGAGAACAGCATCGACACCACGGCGCGCTTTTTCGAGGAGCTCTCCGGGTTGAGGATTCGGCGGGCCAGCTAACCCGCCGCCCGAGCCGCCCTCAGCCGAGCGCCTGCTCAGCCCGCTTGGATTGAGTTAGTGTGCGCCTCCCATGACCGACCCCAAGAAGCCCAAAGCAGGTGGCCGCGGCGCCAGGTTCAGCGGAGCGATGGACGAGGCGGCGGCAGCCCTCAACGCCAGCGTCGACTTCGACCGCCGGCTGCTGCGCGATGACGTCCGCGGCAGCCAAGCCCACGCGCGCATGTTGGCCTCGGTGGGCCTGATCTCGAAGGACGACGCCGACCAGATCGTGGCGGGTCTGGACCAGGTGGCGGGCGAGTTCAGCCGAGGTGAGCGCACCATGGACCCGGCGCTGGAAGACGTTCACATGAACGTCGAGAGTCGGCTCATCGAGCTGATCGGCGATCCGGGACGCCGTCTGCACACGGCGCGCAGCCGCAACGATCAGGTCGCCACGGACATGCGTCTGTACGCCTTGGCCGCGGCCAGCGAAATCATCACGGCCATCGATCAGGCGCGTGTGGTGCTGTGCCGGCGCGCCCGCGAGCACGCCAACACCTTGCTGCCCGGCTACACCCACCTGCAGCGCGCACAAGCCATCACGCTGGGCCACCATCTCCTGGCTTACGCCGAGATGCTAAAGCGCGACCGCGGCCGCTTCGCCGATGCGGCGGCCCGCGCCGCCGAGTGTCCGCTGGGCTCGGGCGCCCTGGCCGCCACCTCGCTGCCCATCCAGCGCGAGCTGACCTCGCGGGCCCTGGGTTTCCGCGAGCCGACCCACAACAGCCTGGACGCCGTATCCGACCGAGACTTCTGCGCCGAGCTGGCCTTCTCGTGCGCGCTGCTGGGCGTGCACCTCTCCCGCCTGGGCGAGGAGTTGGTCCTCTGGTCGACCACCGAATTCGGCTTCGTTCGCCTGGGCGAGGGCCATTGCTCGGGCAGTTCGCTCATGCCGCAAAAGCGCAACCCGGACATCGCCGAATTGCTGCGTGGAAAGCCAGGCCGCCTCATCGGCGATCTGGTCGCCCTGCTCACCGTCTCCAAGGGTCTGCCCCTGGCCTACAACAAGGATCTGCAGGAAACCCAGGAGCCGACCTACGACGCCCTCGAGACCACGCGCCTGTGCCTGAGGGTGCTGCCGCGCCTGTTGGCCGGCCTGGAATTCAACGTCGAGCGCATGAAGGAGGCGGCCGGCGATCCCGCCCTGGGCGCCACCGATCTGGCCGAGCACCTGGTGCGCGAAGGCGTGCCGTTCCGGCGGGCACACGAGATCGTGGGCAGCCTGGTCCGCTACGCCGAACAACAAGGCGTCTCGCTGCGCGACGTTCCCGAGGCCGAGCTGCCCAGCATCGCCCCGGAGCTCAATGCCGCCTGCCTGATCGCGCTGAGCCCCACGCGCGCCGTCGCCAGCCGCACCGTCGTGGGCGGCCCCGCCCCGAGCCAGGTTCTCCACGAGGCGGCTCGCCTGGAGGCCGAGCTGAAGACGCTGGGCTTCGAGGTCTGACGCAAGCCCAGCAGGCCGGGACGGCTCGCGGCGCGCGGCGGCGGTCGGGGTCCTCGGAAATCACCGAGGCTCCTCGAAAATCTGAGGAGTGAATCGGCGTCATCAGCCACGATTCGCTCCGCCTCCGTCCAACAGGGCCGTGGAATGCTTCTTGCGTCCGAGCGAGCCCGATGTTGAGCCGAGCCTCTCATGCGGCCATGAGCGTGGCCGTCGCGCTCGTTTCCCTTGGATGCAGCGATCACTCGGCTCCGGTCGACGCGGGGAACCCAGACGCCGCTGACGATGGCCCCGGTGATGCCCGTGCTGATGCACCAGACGGCCCCGTCGAGGCGTCCTACCTGACCGCCCTCGCGTCGCCCGAGGACTACGCCGCCATGGCCGCCTTGGGCGAGGTGAAGTATTTGGCCGCGCTCGAAGGTCGGTCGACGGCACTCCCCGAGGGTGCGGCGTGCGTCTTCCAGAACACCCGTCGCTACTCGTGGCATCTGCAGTTCCTTCAGAGCTTGCCCATGTACGCCGGGTTGCCGTTCGATGCGTACACGTCACTGGTGACCCGCAAGGGGACGAGACAGCTCTGGGCGGGGGCGCTGAAGACGTGGCCCACGGTCATCCATCCCGTGTCGAAGCAGGCCGGGATCATCAGTTATTCGATCTACGGCGAGACGGGCAGCGTGGATGGCGCGGCCATCGCCGAGGTCCTGAAGGAGCTGTCGGCGTGTGCGCCTTTTTCCAGCGCGTTGTTGGTGTTTGTCCCCGACACGCCAGAGCTGGAAGGCCTCGTCCGGGAACACCGAGAGCAACTCCTCAGCGCCGGTGTCGCTTGCTTGCTTCCCTCGGAGCTCACACAGGGAGTAGCCTTTCTTCCGCACGCCCACGGCGAGGGCTATGGGACCTTGCGCGTGCTCTCGAAAGGAAGTGCGCTGGTGGACTATGGCCCGCGCGACGTTGTCGTGGTGGAGAGCGCGCCTAACGACATTTCCCTCGTGGCCGGGCTCATCACCCGCAACCCGCAGAATGAGCTGGGCCACGTGAATCTCCGGCTTGGCGAAAAGCACATTCCCAACGTGACCGTTCCCGGGATCTACGAGACGCGGTGGGTGCAAATCCTCGACGGCTTTTTGGTTCATCTGGTCGTGAACGCGGATCACTTCGTCCTCGAGCCGGCCACCCTTGCCGATGCGCAAGCCTTCTGGTCCGCTCACCGCCCGCAGGTCCGGCCACCCGTTGCCAACTTTGCCCTTACGGCACTCTCCTCCTTCCGTGATCTCCGGGCGGCCAATGCGGATGCGTTCGGCGTGAAGGCGGCAAATCTCGCCGAGTTGGTTCACCTGCTCGGCCCGGCCAATCGCAACGAGGGCTTAGCGATACCGTTTGCGCGCTATCAGGCGTTCATGGCGCAGGCGGGCCTCGCGGCGCTGGTCGACGAAATCGCGGGCGATACGCGCATGCGCTCGGACGCCTCCTACAAGCGTTCCCGCCTCAAGGATCTGCGCTCGCGCATGCGAGCCGCGGCGTTTCCGGCGGCGTGGCTCGACGATCTGGCGGCCGCGGTTCGTTCCAGCCTGGGAGAGGCGGCGCTCGGGCAACGTCTCCGATTCCGCTCGAGCACCAACGTGGAGGACCTGGACGCCTTCACGGGCGCCGGGCTCTATGAATCCAAGACTGGGTGCTACGCCGACGAAGTGGATGGCGACCAGGCAGGCCCGTCTCGCTGTCTGAGCGCGCACGAGCAGGCGTCTCTGCAGGCCGAGCTCGCGGCTCGCCAAGCCGAGTTGGCGGCACATCCCGAGCGAACCTGGCTCAACGCGATCATCGATGATCTCGTCGATGATACGACCGAGGAGAAGCCGCTGTCGGACGCGATCAGGAAGGTGTGGGCGTCCCTGTGGAACGAGCGCGCCTTCGACGAGCGCGAGTACTACGGAATCGATCACCGTTTGGCTCAGATGGGCATCGCGGTGACGCTGTCCTTTGTCGAGGAGCGGGCAAGCGCCGTGGCCGTGACCAATCTGCAGGTCGACGACGGGCTGCCCCTGTACCGCTTGAACTCGCAGGCGGGGACGGAGAGCGTCGTGCAGCCCGAGGACCCCACGGCGGTTGCCGAGTTGCTGACTTTTCGCCGGGTGGGAGTGCCGCCGGTCGCGACGGAGACGCGCATCCTGACGTATTCCAATCGCGTGCCGGACGGGACCATGGTGTGGCCGGCTTCGGCGCTGGAAGAGGTCTCACGTCTGCTCTTCGCCGTCCACGACCATTTCGCCGCGCAGGTCTACGCGTCCGTGGTGCCCCTGCGCCTCGACATCGAGCTCAAGCTGAGCAGCGAAGGCCAAGTGGTCTTCAAACAGGTCCGCCCCTACGTGTACGAAGGTGACAATCCATGATGAGAGCGAGTGGTTCGAAGAAGAAGCCAAGCTACGCGGCGATCTTGGTTGTGGCGGTCTTGGGGCCGTTCGCGGCCTGCGGTGACGACGGGGGTGCTCGCGACGATGGCGGCGGCCCGCACCCCGACGCCGGCGGGAATCTCGACAACACGCCCGTCATGGAGCGTACGGTGGCCGGCACCTACACATGCGCGGTCACCCGCGATCGCACCTCGCTCGCGCCACGCACCTGGACCGGCCGCTCGGCGCTGCTGCCCCTGGCAGACGGGTCCATCTCTCTGTCACGCGTCGAGTGGGAGACCTCTACGTCGGGAATACTCGGCCCGACCGCGCGATCCCTTCTCACCTCGCGTTTCGGGATCGACGGGGCGCTGAGTGCTCCGACGACCATCCCGGTCGACGACCCCGAGCTCATCTTCGCGCTGGCCTCAGCGCCGCGAGGCGATGGCTTTGCCCTCGTGTGGGCCGACGAGCAGGCGCTTCATTTCGCAGCCTTTGACGCCAGCAGCACGCTGGTCCTAGGGCCAAAATCAATCGCCTCTCCCGCGATCGATTCGCAAATCCAGCTGTACATGGCCGCCGATCGGGCAGGCGATGGCTTCGCCCTCGCGCTCACGGAGCGTAATGAGCAGAAGCTGGAGCCGCGAGCCCTCTTCCTGGATCGTGATGGAAATGCGCGCGGGCCTCTGCGCCCCCTGGCCACGACCGCGGCCAGCGCCACGATGTACCAATTCCCCGCGCCCTACGTTGCACCCGCGACCAACGGTTACGTGTTCATCTGGAACGATCCCGCGGGAAAGAGCGGACGCATCCTCTTCATGAAGACCGACACCAAGTCCGGCACGGAAGTCATCGCGCCACATGCCATCTCGTTCACGGATGACGCCGCGGTCGCGGTGGGGGTCGGTGGATTCGGCTTCGAACGACCGGGCCCGCGTATCGTCGAGATGGGCAACGCATTCGTGGCGGCATGGTCGGAGGGACGGCAGGGACGCGCCCCGGCGGGAGACTTCTCGCCGACCGAGGGCGGCGGGGCGGTCGTTCGCCTCACCCGGCTGGACAGCGAAGGCAACCCGACCGGCTCTGCATTGCTGCGTGCGCACGAGGACGACGTCGACGAAGTCGAGCCCGTCCTCACGCCCTTGGGAGACGCGCTTGCCGTCTCCTGGAGCCGCGGCACGCATATCTACATCTGCGGCGGATGCGTTCCGGACCATCGCATCGATCTCGTCGTCATCGATGCCAACAGCTTCGATCCGCTTAGCCAGCTTGTGACCGTCACCAACGGCGGAGGGCGGGGAGCCGGTGGGCTCCTACGCAAGCAGACCGCGGTGGCCGCCTCGTCGTTGCTCATGCTCTACGATGTGACGTTCCACACTTCGACCACTCCCGGTTCCCTGGCCTACACGTGCACCCCCTGACCGGCTGTCCAGGACTCACACCTTCCCCTACAAACCCCAGAAGAAACCCAGGAAGATCTGCGATGGTCGACGGGCAATCGGATAAGCTCTGTGGCTCATCTAGTCAGGAGACTATCGCATGCGACAACAATCCATTGCTCTCAGTTTGCTTGCCTGTATCACGCTCGGGATGCCCGTGGCCTGTGGTGATGGGGACTCGTCGAGTTCTCCCATCGAGACAGGAATTGCCAAGGACAAGCCGGTCTCGCAGATGACCCCCGATGAGGCGCAGAAGATCTGCGATGCCGTCGCGCAGACGGCAACCGAGAAGCTCCAGTCGGCTGAGGTTCAGAAGGGCATCTGTGGTTTCACGGGCTATATGGCCGCGAGCGGCGTCGATATGGAAGATCTGACCGCGGCCGATGTGGGCACCGGCTCCATCGATCCGGCAACCGCCTGTCAGGAAACCTACACGGCCTGCATGGCACAACCGCCCACCGCCGAAGCGACGGAGACCATCGAATCCTGCGAGATTCCCGAGCTTGATTGCGCAGCCACGGTTGGAGAGGTGGAGGCTTGTTTGAACGAGGCGACCTCGTCCATGTCGAAGCTGCTGAAGGCGCTGCCGGACTGCAGTGACCTGGGCAAGGAGCTGGATCAGAACGCGATCATGTCTGCCATTCCGCAGAAGTGCCTCGAGCTGCAAACGAAATGCCCCGAGGCCTTCAGCGGGGTCACCACAGACGATTCCTTCGCTTCGGCGGCCCGTGCTCTGTCGCTCGTCAAGACCGTGCGGAAAATGCAACGCCAATAAGACAGCGGGGCAGTGATTTCGTGAATCACTGAGGGCGGCGAGAAGCAAGTTGGAATGGGCGGCGTGCGAGTAGGGACCCCGGTCGCCGCAGGGGTCCCTCTCACAAAACAGTCCTAAAGACCCGCCCAGCGCCTCTTCGGAAAGGTGGGCCTCCTGGGCGGGGAACGCGGCGGCGCGCAGGTGCTTTTCGATCGCCCGCGCATCTCCGTTGCCCGGCGTCCTCCACCGTCGCGCGGGTCAGGTTGCCGCCGCCGGAGATTACTTTCGGCGCGGGTCTCAAGATCATGGACGCGCGTCCCGATGGTCGGCACATGACGCCTCTCGCTCCTGAGACGGAGTGTGTTCCCTCCTCCGAGACGGAAGACGTCCCGTTCGACGTAGCACGCATCCTCGCTGCCCGCAGCATCCGCAGCCAGTACCAGCCGATCTTCTCGGTGCTCAGCCAGCGGCTGGTCGGTCTCGAGGCGCTGGCCCGAGCGGTGGATCCCGAAACCAAGGCTCCCGTTCCGCCCCTGCACCTCTTCGAGGCCGCGGAGCGACGAGGCCTGACGCTGGACCTGGATCGGCTGTGTCGCGAGAAGGCGGTCGAGGGCTTTGCGGCGATGCTCGACTGCGAGCCTCTGCTGTTTCTCAATCTGGACGTTTCGATTCTGCAAGATGGAGTCGTCGGCTCGGGACACCTCAGCGGCGTGCTGGAGAAATTCGGCGTTCCCGCAAGACGGGTCGTGATCGAGCTCGTGGAATCGAGGATCGGTGACATCCGCGCCATGCACCGCTTTCTGGATGCTCACCGCGCTCAGGGCTATCTCATCGCACTCGACGATGTGGGAGCCGGCAACTCCAACCTCGACCGCATCCTAGAAGCCCGTCCTGACATCCTGAAGCTGGACCGCTCGCTCATCGCGGGCGTCGACCGGGAATACCGCAAACAGGAGATGTTGTCCTGTTGCATGCGTATTGCACACAAGCTGGGCATCGTGGTGATCACCGAAGGCGTCGAGACCGAATCGGAGGCCATGTGCTGCCTCGAGCGCGGCGCGGACCTCATGCAAGGTTTCTACTTCGCACGACCTTGTTTTCCGGGACCCAATTGGCAAGTAGCCGAGGGGTTGTGCAAAGCCCGCGAGCTTGGGGTTGCGCTCAGGCAGCGAGAGCGGGAGAGGTTCGCCGCGCGCAAGGAACGCTATGGGAAATACGCGAGCATTGCCGCTCGCATGTGTGCTGTGCCCGAGAGAACCCCGCCCGAAGAGTGGGCCGACGCGATCCGCGTGGAGATGGCGAACCACCCCGTCGTCGAATGCGTGTACCTCCTGGACCAGAGCGGGATCCAGATCACGGACACCATCTTCGCGCCCGGCCGCCAAGGCGATCGGTGCAGCCTCCTGTTCGCCCCAGCCGCAACCGGCGCCGATCAGGGCAGCAAGGAGTACCTCATCTGCCTGGGCCCCCAACAGCCACGCTATGTGACGGATCCTTACATCTCCCGGGCGACCGGCACGGTGTGCGTGACCCTCTCGACCCTGGTGCCGCTGCGCAACGGGCGCACCGTCGTGGTGTGCGTGGATATGGATTCGACCTGCGGAATGCGCGAGTGACCGCGTAGGCGATGTCGAAGCCGGCCGCCGCCGGCTCGGGCCGAGGCGGGCCCCCCCTCAAGCGGCTGTGTCGCCCAACCGATGCGCAGGATGGTTCCGCACAAGCTCGCGGGATCTGAGGGAGACCAAGGATGTTTGCAAAGATGAGGACGGCAACGAAGGTTGTGGCTCTAGCCGGCATGGCCGTCGCCCTTGCGATGGTGGTCGGTGTGGTCGGATATGCGGGTATCACGCGCATTGTGGACCGCGTGCATGTCCTGACTGATGTGCGATTCGCCAACACCAGCGATCTCATGATGATGAATCAATCGCTGACGGCGGTAACCCGTTCGGGTTGGGCGCTGGTGACCGAGCGCCTGACGGACCGGGATGCGCGCCAGGCCCAGATCGCGGCCGCGGAGGCAGCGTTGCGGGCCCTAGACGAACACACCGCGGCCTACGACGCGCGCCCCAAGACCGCGAAGAACGCGAGCAAGTGGCGCGACGTGCATGCCGGCATGGACACGGGACGCAAGAACTTCGACCGCTTTCTGGACCTGATCAAGGAACGGGAGCGGCTGGCCAGCGCGGGGGCCCCGGCCGAACGCCTCAACGAGATGAACGACCAAGCCTTCGAGATGCGCATGACCTCCACGCGAACGGCCGCGCCCGTCGCCATCGGGCTCAAGGAACTGCTCGACGACACTGCCCAAGCGGCGGCGGTCGATCGCGCGGACACCATGGCCGATGCCACGAGGACCGTGTGGACCATGGGGATCGTGGTGCTTGGCGCGGCCGGTCTGCTCTTGTTCATCGGGATCGCCGTCGGGCGCAGCGTTCGCCGCGGTGTGACCGGTATGGTGGATGAGGCGCGGCGCCTGACCGAGGCCAGCACCGCCGGCCAGTTGTCGACTCGCGCCGATGTGGAGACGGTGGCGCCTGAGTTCCGCCCCGTCCTGGAGGGCATGAACGCCACGTTGGACGCCGTGACGGCGCCGATGCAGATTGCCGCCGCCTGCGTGGATCGCATCGCCAAGGGCGACATTCCACCCAGGATCACCGATTCGTACAGCGGCGACTTCGCTGTCCTCAAGAACAACCTCAACACGTGCATCGATGCGGTGAACGCGCTGGTCGCCGACGTCCACAGACTCTCGACCGCCGCCGTGGAGGGCAAGCTGGCCACGCGCGCCGATACCAGCAAGCACCAGGGCGATTTCCGCAAGATCGTGAACGGGCTGAACGACACGCTCAATGCGGTTGTCATGCCGCTCAGCGCGGCCGCCAAGCACATGGACAGCATCGCCCGCGGCGCCATCCCAGGCAGAATCACCGACAACTACAACGGCGACTTCAACGCGATTAAGGAAAGTCTCAATCGCTGTATCGAGGCCATCGGGCTTCTGGTCAGCGACGCCAACACGCTGGCCGCGGGCGCGGTCGAGGGCCGCCTGAGCACGCGCGCGGACATGAGCCGCCACGAGGGCGACTATCGCAAGATCGTGGAGGGCGTGAATCGCACGCTGGACGCGGTGCTGGCGCCCGTCAACGAGGCCACTGAGGTCCTGGGCAAGCTGGCCCAGCGCGATCTGCGCGCCCGCATGCAGGGCGAGTACAGGGGCGACCACGCCAAGATCAAGGAGTCGGTCAATCAGACCGCCGATGCCTTGCACGATGCCTTGAGCCAGGTGTCCTCGTCGGTGGACCAGGTGTCTTCGGCCGCGGGCCAGATTGCCTCCTCCAGCCAAGCCGTGGCCGATGGCGCCTCTCAACAGGCCAGCTCGCTCGAGGAGACCTCCTCCAGTTTGGAATCGATGAGCTCCATGACCCGGCGGAGTGCGGACAGCGCCCAACAGGCCAACGCCCTGGCCCAGACGGCCAAGACCGCGGCGACGGGCGGCGCTGCCGCCGTCGAACAGATGACCGTGTCCATGGGCAAGATCAAGGCCTCCGCCGAGGGCACCTCGCAGATCATCAAGGACATCAACGAAATCGCCTTCCAAACCAACCTGCTGGCCCTCAACGCCGCCGTCGAGGCGGCCCGCGCGGGCGAGGCCGGCCGCGGCTTCGCCGTCGTGGCCGAGGAAGTGCGCAGCCTGGCCCTGCGCTCGAAAGAGGCGGCCATGAAGACCGAGGAGCTGATCCGCGAATCCGTGCGCCAAGCCGGCGAGGGCGAGGTCACGGCCAAAGAGGTGAGCAGCAAGCTGGCCGACATCCTCGACGGCATCAACAAGGTCAGCGACATCGTCAACGAAATCTCGGCCTCGGCCAAGGAGCAGGCCGCCAGCGTGGACCAGATCAACCATGCCGTGTCCGACATGAACAAGGTCACGCAGCAGAACGCAGCCAACTCGGAAGAGTCGTCGTCGGCCGCGGCCGAGCTATCCAGTCAGTCCGAGGAGTTGGCCGACATGGGGGGCAGCTTCCACTTGTCCCGCGCCGCGACGGCCCCCGTGCTGGCCCGGCCCGCCGCACGTGTGGCGCCTCGCGTGGCCAGGGCGAGCGCGGTCCGACCCGCCCCTTCGCGCGCCGCCGCGCGACCGGAGGACGTGATTCCCCTCGGCGAAGATCCCGAATTCCGCGACTTCTAGGAACGAGTGGAGGTGCGGTAGTCGCGGTCCCGGCTGCCGCGCCTCGTTTTCGACCTCGGCCACATCTCCGGGCCTTGCTCGTGAACGGGGGCCGGCGCGCCCGGCCCCTCGAGAGACGCTCGCCGCATCCGACGTCGCGCGGCCTGCGTAGCCGGACGGCTCGCGATCTGCCCGACGGACTTTTCCCGTCCGCCGTATGCTTGCGTGAGGGCTGTCATGGCACGAGTGGTTGCACCGGACCTGGTGAGTCTGCGCAAGTTCGTCGCACCGGAGTTCATCTTTGGGGTGGGCGCGATGGGTCTATTCGAGAGATACCTGGTGAATCTCGACGTGCGGCGTCCCTTCCTGGTCTCCGATCCTGGGGTTCACGCGGCCGGCTGGACGCAGGTCGTAGTCGAGGGAATCGAGAGGCAGGGACTGGCCTATACGCTCTTCGAGGACGTGACCCCCAACCCGAAGGATTACGAGGTGGCCGCGGGCGTCGAGCGTTTTCGGGCAAACCGCTGCGATGGGATCGTGGTCGTGGGGGGCGGCAGCCCCATCGACTGCGCCAAGGGAATCGGGATTCTGGCCAGCAACGGTGGGGAGATCACCGACTACGAGGGGGTGGATACGATTTCTTCGCCCATCCCTCCGCTGCTGTGCATTCCGACAACGGCGGGATCGTCCGCGGACGTCTCGCAGTTCGCGATCATCACGCACACCGTCCAGCAGAGAAAGCTCGCCATTGTCAGCAAGGCCGTCGTGCCGGATGCGTCCCTCGTCGATCCGCAGACGACGCTGACCATGGACCACGATCTCACCGCGGCGACGGGCCTCGATGCGCTGTCGCATGCGCTGGAGTCGCTGGCTTCGAACGCAAGCTCATCAATCACGGATGTGCATGCGTTGCGTGCCATCCAGCTCATCGCCGCCACGCTGCCGCAGGTGCTGGAGCGCCCCGATGATCTGGAGCTGCGTACGCGGCAGATGGCGGCAAGCCTGCACGCCGGGCTCGCATTCTCCAATGCCAGCCTCGGGATCGTTCACGCCATGGCCCACGCGCTGGGCGGACTGCACGGCATGGCGCACGGGTTCTGCAATGCCCTGCTGCTCAACGCGTGCATCAGATTCAACTTCCGCGCGGCGGCGGAGAAGTATCGAAGGGCACTTTCCGTGCTCGATCTCCCGATCTCGGGTGACGATGCAGCGGATTGTGCGACCCTGACGGAGCGCCTCGGCAGGATTGGGCCCCGGCGCTGGGACATCAACCCGCTGCACGGTCCGGTGTTCGACGAGGCGACGGTGAAGGCGCTTGCCGAGCGCGCCGCGGCCGATGTCTGTCTCTTGACCAATCCACGCCAGGCCAGCGTGTCCGACATCGTCGGTCTGTATCGCGAGGTGCTTCCGAGATGAAGGACCAATCGCAGGACATCCGGCTGAAGCTATTGGGACTTGGCGAGCAATCACTCGCCAAGAGCTACTACCCGGAGCTGCAGAAGCGAATAGCCGAGCTGGAAGCGTCGGAGCAGAAATACCGCGCTGTCTTCAACACGGTGACCGAAGCGCTCTTCGTTCATGACGGCGTCACAGGAATGGTCGTCGACGTCAACGAAGCGGCTGTTCGGCTTTTCAAGGCAAGCAGAGAGGAGTTGATGGGCTTCGCGTTCGCGGATCGGCTGAGCGCGGGTGGAGAGTACGACCGCACGGCGGCCGTCATTCGCCTGCGGGCTGCCGCGGCCGGGGTCCCTCAGGTGCATCTGTGGCGCTCCCGGGACGCCACGGGGCGGCTCTTCTGGACCGAGATTCGCATGAACCGGGTGGAGTCGGAGGGCGGCGGCGCCGAGCGGGTGGTCGCGGCCGTCGACGACGTGACCGTGCGCAGGCATGCCGAGGAGGCGCTGCGGGTCTTGAACCGGGAGCTGATCGAGGCTGACCGCCGCAAGAACGAGTTCATGGCGATGCTCTCACACGAGCTGCGCAATCCGCTCGGTCCCATTCGCAATAGCATCTACGTGCTGAACCATGCCGTTCCCGGTGGCGAGCAAGCCAAGCGAGCCCAGGAGATCATCGATCGTCAGGTGCAGCACATCGCACGCCTGGTCGATGACCTGCTCGACGTCACGCGCGTGACTCGGGGTCGGATCAGCCTGCAGCGCGAACGGGTGGACCTCACGGCCCTCGTGCGCAGGGTGGTGGATGACCAACGCGCGTGGTTCTCGGCCCAGGGCATCGACCTTCAGGTTCAAGCGGCAGCGCAGCCGCTGTGGGTGAGTGGCGATGTCACGCGGCTGGCGCAGGTAGTCGGCAACCTGCTCGACAACGCGGCGAAGTTCACCCCGCGCGGCGGGCAGACGGTCGTTGCCCTCGAATCGACCTCGCGCCAGGAAGTCGTGCTCCGTGTGAGAGACAACGGCGTCGGAATGTCGCCCGAGACGCTGGCGCATCTCTTCAAGCCTTTTGCGCAGGCCACGCAGGGGATCGAGCGCAGCCAAGGAGGGTTGGGGCTCGGACTGGCCCTCGTCAAGGGGCTCGTGGAGATGCACTTGGGAACGGTGACGGCACACAGCGACGGTGAAGGTAAGGGGGCTGAGTTCAAGATCGTGCTGCCACTCGCGTCCCCGCCGGAACCGGCGGTTGCCGTCGGGCCGGACGTGAGCCCGACAGGCGGGCTGAGAATTCTGGTGATTGAGGACAACGTGGACGCAGCGGACAGTCTGCGCGAAGGCCTGGAGTTCGGAGCCCACGAGGTGACAGTCGCCTACACGGGACCCGAAGGGGTGCAGGCCGCACAGAGATGCAGGCCGGACGTCGTCTTCTGTGACATCGGACTGCCGGGGCTGGATGGATTCGGCGTGGCCAGACGGCTGCGCGCCGACGCGGATGCAGCGGTCCGGTCGGCATTCCTGGTCGCGCTGAGCGGCTATGCGGGCAGCGAAGATGTCTGCAAGGCGAAGGAGGCGGGCTTCGATCGGCACGTGGCGAAGCCTGCCAGTCTGGATGACATCGAGAGGCTGCTGGCGGAGGCGCCGGTGCAGGCGCCGGTCCGCGCCCGCGAGCCCTGATCACCCCCCAAGGGCTGACGGGTCGGGCTCAGGCCATGCGCTTGCGGAAGCGCAGGCTGGCGGTGGTCAGGATGGCCACGCCGAAGATCAGCAGGGCCAGGAGCCGGTCCCACAGATCGACGAAGCCCGCGCCCTTGAGCAGATTGGCGCGCAGGATCTCCACGATGTAGCGCACGGGATTGAGAAAGGTCACGAGCTGCAGCCATTCGGGCATGGCGCGAATGGGGGTCATCACGCCGGAGAGCAGGATAGCGGGGATGGCGAAGAGAAAGCCGGCGAGAAAGGCCTGCTGTTGGGTGCGGCTGACCGTGGAGAAGTAAAGGCCCAGGCCCAAGGTCGACAGCAGGTACAGCAGCGTGCCCACGCCTACCACGGCCAGACTCCCGCGCAGAGGGACAGCGAAGATCCACACCCCGGTGGCGAGCACGAGCAAGACGTCCAGGAAGCCGATGATCAAGAAGGGAATCATCTTGCCGACGAGCAGAAAGAGCGGGCGCACCGGCGTGACCAGGACCTGCTCCAAGGTGCCCATCTCGCGCTCACGTGACAGGCCCATGGCGGTGACGATGGTCGTGGTGATGACCAGCAGGATGGCCATCACGCCCGGGATCATGTTGGGGGCGGTGGCCAGGCTGGGGTTGAACCAGAGGCGCGGCGTGGCCCGAATGACGGGCGGCGAAGGCAGGCCCGCCGCTCGGGCGCGCGCGTAGGCCATGGCCTCGGCGGTCTCGCCGAAGTAGCGCGTGGCCGCCCCAGCCACCACCACGGCGCGATTGGGGTCCGTACCGTCGAGGATGACCTGCACCTCGGCCGCACGACCCGCGGCCAGATCGTCGGCCAGGCCCGTGGGCAGCACCAGCGCCGCCGCCGCCTCGCCCTGCTGCAGGCGCTGCGCCGCCTCGTCCACGCTGGTCGGCTGGCCCGTGCGGCGCAGGGTTGCGTCGGCCAGCAGCCGGCGGGTGTGCAGGCGACTCGACGCACTTCGATCCCCATCCACCACCAAGGTGGGCACGCGATCGAACTGAAAATCGAGGGCGAAGCCGAAGACCACGGTCTGCAGCAGCGGCGCCACGATGAGCATGAACATGATGCGGCGGTCGCGCACCGTCTGGCGCACCTCTTTGCGAACCACGGCGCGTAGCTGCACGGTCCAGCGCGGGCGCTTCATGCCAACCTCCGGCGGAAACGCAGGGTGGCCAGGGCGATCACGACCACCGCGAAGACGGTCAGCGCGGCCAGATCGATCCACACCACGCCCAGGCCGCTGCCCTTGAGCATGATGCCGCGCAAGGCATGGACGAAGTACCGCGCGGGCACGACGGCCGACAGGGCCTGCAGCACGCGCGGCATGTTTTCGATGGGCACCAACATCCCCGACAGCAGCAGCGACGGCAGCAGCGACGACAGCGCGCCCGCCTGCGTGGCGACGAGCTGATTGCGCGCCACCACCGAGATGAGCAATCCCTGCCCCAACATGCCGGCCAGGAAGACGAAGCCCGCCACGAAGAGCAGGGGCGCGCTGCCGCGCAGGGGCACGTCGAAGACCACGGCGCCCACGGCGACCACCAAGAGCAACTGCAGGATCCCCAGCCCCAAGTAGGGCAGGAGCTTGCCGAGCACGATCTCCAGGCGCCCCACCGGCGAGGCAAAGAGTTGTTCCATCGAGCCGCGCTCCCACTCGCCCGAGATGGTGAGAGCGGTGAGCAGCACGGCGGCCAGGGCCAGCAGATAGGCGGCCAGCCCGGGCACCATGAACCACGCCGAGTCGCCAGCGGGGTTGAAGAGCGTGAACACCTTGACCTGCAGCAGGGGCGCGCCTCGCGTACCCGTACGGCGCAAAGTCTCGGCGCGCACCAGGCCGTCGATCTTGGACAGCACCGAATTGGCCACCACTCCATCCGCGCCGTCCACGATGACCTGCACCGACGCCTCCCGCCCCGCGGCCAGGGTGCGGCCATAGTCGGCGGGGATGATCAGGGCGGCCAGGGCCTGCCCGCGGCGCATGAGGCGCTCGGCACCGTCGACGCCGCCCGCGTCGGGCACGGCCTGGAATTCCCGCGCCACGGTGAGCGCCCGGATCAGCTCACGCGAGGCCGCGCTGTGGTCGCCATCCAGCACCGCGAGCGGAATGCGCTCCAGATCGAAGGACACGCCGAAGCCGAAGATGAGCAGCATGATGACGGGCATGGCCAGGGCCAGGATCAGCGTGCGGGGGTCGCGCCGGATGTGCATGACCTCTTTGGCGGCCATGGCCCCCACGCGCACCAGGAAACGACGGGCGCTCATGGCCGCGCCCCCCGCGGTCGGCTGACCACGGCCAGGAAGACGTCTTCCAACGACGCCTCGCCCACTTGCACGTCCACGTCGCTGGCCCCGGCCTCGCACAGGGCGCGGGCCAGCGCGGGCCCATCCCAAGCGGCGGACACGCGCAGGTGCAGCCCAGCCCCGAAGGGCTCGACGGCGGTGATGCCAGGCCGGCCGCGCAGGTGGGTGGCGGCGACGCTCAGATTGCGCCCCGAGGCGTGCAAGACCCGGTCGGGCACCCAGGTGCGCTTGAGGTTGGCCGGCGTGTCCAGGGCCACCAGGTGCCCGTCCACCATGAGCCCGATGCGCGCGCAGTACTCGGCCTCGTCCAGATAGTGGGTGGTTACGAACACGGTGGTGCCCGCGCGGGCCAATTCGCGGATGAGGCGCCAGAAGAGCCGTCGTGCCACGGGGTCCACGCCCGCCGTGGGCTCGTCGAGAAACAGCACGGACGGCCGGTGCAGGATGGCGCAGGCCAGGGCGAGCCGCTGGCGAACCCCACCCGGCAGCCCGCCCGTGATCGCGTCGCGCACCTCGGCCAAATCGCAAAGCTGCACCAGCTCATCGACCCGGGCCGCCAGCTCCGCGCCGGCCAGCCCGTAGGCCCCGCCGAAGAAGTCCAGGTTGTGGCGAACCGGCAGATCCAGATACAGCGAGAACTTCTGGGACATGTAGCCGATGGCGGCCTTGACCGCCTCGGGCTCGCGTTTCACGTCGTGGCCGCCCACGCGGGCGTATCCCCCCGTCGGTTCGAGTAGAGCGCACAACATACGAATGGTGGTGGACTTGCCCGCCCCGTTGGCGCCCAGGTAACCGAAGATCTCGCCGGGCGCCACGTCGAAGGACACGTCGTCGACGGCCTGGAACTTGCCGAAGCGGCGCGACAGGTGCTCTGCCAGGATGGCGACGTCCGGCGCGCTCATGCCTTGGCCTCACGGCGCATGCGCGAAAGAAACAAATCCTCGAAGTAGGCTGGCACGGGCAACAGGCTGGCGCCGTGGGGGGCGAGCGCGGCGGTGAGCACGGGCGCCGAGCCGCGGGTCACGACGATGCGCAGGGTGGTTCCCGCGGGCGAGGCGGCCAGCACCGCGGCCTGCCCGGCCAGTGTCGCGTCCACCGCGTCCCGCTCGCCGCCGCGCACCTCGAAGACCTCGTCGGGGAAGGCGGCCAGAAGCGCGCCTGGCTCACCCGAGAGCAGCAGGCGCCCGCGGTGAATGAGGCCCACGCGATGACAGCGCTCGGCCTCGTCCATGTACGGTGTCGACAGCAGAACGGTCATCCCCTCGTGCACGAGCTCGTGCAACAAGGCCCACAGCTCCCGGCGGCTCACCGGATCTACGCCATTGGTCGGCTCGTCGAGGATCAGCACCTCGGGCCGATGCAGGAGCGCGCAGGCCAGGGCCAGTTTCTTGTACATGCCACCCGAGAGCGCATCGGCCCGGCGATCGAGGAAGCGCTCCAGCCGCGTGATGGCCATGAGCCGCTCCAGTCGCTCGCGGTACGCGGAGCGCGGCAAGGCGTACAGGCGCGCGAAGAAGCGTAGGTTCTCGGCCACCGAGAGATCGGGATAGAGGCTGGCCTGCTGGGGCATGAGCCCCAGGGCCTCGCGCACCTGGCCCGCCGCCGGATCCTGGCCGAGGACGCGCGCCTGCCCGCGGTCCACGTCGATGAGTCCGGCCAGGGCGCGAATGGCGGTGGTCTTGCCCGCGCCGTCCGGTCCCACCAAACCGAAGAGCTCGCCGCGCGCCACGCGGAAGGACAGTCCATCCAGGGCGCACACGTCGCCGAAACGACGCCCCAAATCCTGAACCTCGAGGACGGCGGGCTCGGCCATTACCGCCGCTCCGTACCGGGCAGCGTGACCTGCACGGGCATGCCCGCACGCAGTTTGCCATCGGGGTTTTCCAGCACCACCTCCACCGGGTACACGAGCCGATCGCGATCCGAGCGCGTCTGGATGTTGCGCGGGGTGAATTCGGCCTTAAGCGCCACGGTGGACACGCGCGCGCGGAACTCTAGGCCCGGGTACGCGTCGGCCACCACCACCGCGCCGGCCCCCGGGCGCACGGCGGCCAACTCCGCGTTGGGAACATAGAAGGTCGCGCGCACTTCCGAGAGATCGAGGAGGCGCGCCAGCACACTGCCCGGCGCCACCACCTCGCCCGCCTCGTGCGGCAACTCGGTGATGGTGCCGTCGCGGGGGGCGCGTACCTGGCACTCGTCGACCAGAAGGCGCGCCCGCGCCAGGCCGGCCGCCATGGCGCGGGCCGAGGCAAAGGCGGCCTCGGCCTGGGCGGCAGAGGCCTTCCGGTTGGCCCCGGCGGCGCGCGCCTGCCCCAGACTGGCGTTAGCCTGGGCGCGCATCGCCTCGACCTGATGGCGCAATCCCTCCGCACTGGCGCTGGTCTGATCGCGATTGGCCAGGGCGACGTCTTCCTCCAGCTTGGCCAGACGATTGGCCTGGCGCAGCGTCGCATCGCGTTGCGCGGCCAGCGAGGCAGCCTGGGCCTCGGCGGCCAGGCGCGCGGCCTCGGCCACCTCTTGACTGCTGCGGGCTGCACCGATGGTCTCCTGGGAGGCACGGGCCTGGGCCTGCGCCGCGACCAGGCGTTCTTCGACCTCGGACAAGGCGGCGCGCGTGTCGGCGCAATCCAGACTGACGATAAGGTCACCTTTCTTCACGGCCGCGCCCTCGCGCACGTGCAGCCTCTCGATGCGCGCCCCAATGCGCGAGGCCAGATCGATCTCCGTCCCCTCGATCTCACCCGCGCCGCCCGACGGCCCGTGCAGGGCGCGATCCTGCAGTTTGAGGCGCACCACGAGCGTGGCGCTGAGCACGAGGACAAGGACGACCAAGACGACGGCGAGGCGACGCATGCCCGCTCAGACAGCAAGGCGCATGCCCGCGGTTTCCCGCCGCAACGGCCGCAGCCGGCGCAGGGATCGCAAACGCCCGTGCAAGATCTTCCGACACCCTGTTCGGACTTCCGACACCCGCGGGGGCTGAGTCCTTCTCGATCATCTCGCTTGCGGGCCATCCACGGCCGCGGGCGGCCGGCACTGAAGTTGCTGTATGGGCCGCCCATGAAGACGACCGCACTGATGGTCGGCCTGTGGCTGACCCTGACGCCGCGAGCCCAGGCCGGCGAGCCCGAGCTCCCCTCGCTCACCCTGGCCGAGGCGCTGCAACGGCTCGATGAGCAGAGCCCCACCCTGGCCCAGGTGCGCAGCCGGGTGGCTGAGGCCGAAGCCTTGGCCAAACAAGCCGACGTGCCCCTTTTGCCCACCCTGGTGGCCTCGGGCGGCTACACGCGCAACAGCGATGAGGCGTCGGTGAATATCACTGACCTGCGCCCCCTGCTGGCCACCATCAATCCGGCGGCGGCCGACCGCCTGCCCACCGGCATGTTGATTCAGCCGCTGCAGGTGTGGTCGGGGGCGGGGACGGCGCGCGTGCCTCTCATC
>JAEXQJ010000238.1 GCA_023438785.1 Pseudomonadota bacterium | reverse complement strand
AGCAGCACCTGCGCACCCTGGAGGCGTGGGGCCGGCCGCTCGGGCTGCGGGTGGCCATCCTGCACGGCACCCTGGCGGCAGAGGCGCGCCGGCGCGTGCTGGACGAGGTGCAGGCGGGGAAGGTGGACGTCCTGGTGGGGACCCATGCCCTGGTGGTGGGCGCGTCGGATTGGGTCGTGCCGCGGCTGGGTCTGGCCATCGTGGACGAGCAGCACCGGTTTGGCGTGCGCCAGCGGGCGCGTTTGCGCCAGGTTGGGGGCTGGATTCCCGACTCCAAAAACGGCATGGTTCCCCACCTCTTGGTGCTGTCTGCCACGCCCATCCCGCGCACGCTCGCGCTGACCCTCTTCGGTGATCTCGACCTGGTGACCCTGGATCAGGGACCGCCTGGCCGACGTGCCGTGGTCACCGAAGTGGGTGTGGGTCCGGCCGCCCGGCAGGCCGCGCTCCAGCGGCTCAAAGGAGAGGTGGCGGCGGGTGGACAGGCCTTCGTGATCTGTCCCGCCATCGTCGAGGGCAAACGGCGCGCGACCTCCGTATTGGCGCGTTTCCGCCAGTTGGCCTCGGCCATGGCGCCGGCGCGCGTGGGGCTGCTGCACGGGCAGATGCCCAGCGACGAGCAGCGCCGCGTGGTGGCGGAGCTGCGGGCGCGGCGGTTGGATGTGCTGGTGGCGACCACGGTCCTGGAGGTGGGCGTGGACGTGCCCTCGGCCTCGCTGATCGTGATCGAGGATGCGGAGTCCTTCGGTCTGGCGCAGTTGCACCAGCTACGTGGGCGCGTGGGGCGCGCTGGCCAGGCCGCACGCTGTCTGCTCCTGACGTCGACGGCGCAGCCCGAGGCCTTGCAGCGCCTGCGTGCCGTGGCGGAGAGCCACGACGGATTTGCCATCGCCGAGGAGGATCTGCGGCGCCGCGGACCAGGCGAGCTGTGGGGCGACCAGCAGGCGGGCGTGCCCAGGCTCCCCTACGCTGACCTGGCGGGCTACAGCCGCCTGATCGAACTGGCGCGCACCGAGGCTGAAGGGATCCTGGCCGAGGACGCGGAGCTGAATCAACCCGAGCACGCCCTCCTGCGCCAGGCGGTCCAGAGGCGTTGGTCGCGTGCCGCACCCATCGCCGAGGAGGCGGGATGAATACGCAGAGAGCCCGAGACGGACGTGCCACGGCCCGCTTGCTGTTGGCCGCGCTTCTGGGGGGCGTGCTGGCGGGCGGCGCGGACGCCATCATCACGGTTGCCACGGGCGCGCTCAGCTTCCAGCCGTGGAACGTCGTGCGCCTGACCCTGCTGGGCATGACCTCGGGCGCCCTCATGGCCCTGGTGCCGGCGGCGGTGGTGGCCGCGCTGGGCCTGCTGGCGCTGCCCGGGCGGGTAGGGCCCCACCTGCCGGTGATGCTGGTGGGCGCGCCGTTGCTGATCTACGACGCCTTTGCCATGTTCGAGGGATCGCGGGCCGCCAAGATCCCCGGGCACCTTGCCATCTCGGTCGGCTTGGCGTTGCTGGGTCTGGCCGCCGTGTTGCTGGCCAGTGTGGCTTTTCGCCGTCTCGTCCAGCGGATCGAGCGGGCCCCCGGGCGCAGCCGGCGGTTGCTGTCCCTGGCGGTTGCCCTGGGCCTGTTGTTGCTCATGCTCAAGGTCGACCGCACGAACCGCAACGTCTTGCCGCGCCTCTACACCTGGTTTCACGTCACGCTCTCCGTGCTGACCCTGCTGTTGGGCACGTTGGCCGTGCGCGTGCTCTTGCCGGTGCGGCGCTGGGGGGCCGTGCCGGTCGGTCGGCCGCGCGCGGAGATCCTGACCGTGGCGGCGCTGGCCCTGGCGCTCGGCGGGCTGGGGGGCTATGAGGTGGCCAATCTCACCACCAGCCAGAGCCTGCGCTTCTGCGCCCACGAAAAGACTCAGGTGGCCTCCCTTGTGCTGCGCCTCCTGCCGTCGCGTAAGAGCCATTGGACCTTCGGGCACGCGCACGAGGTTCCCCGGACGCTGCAGCCGCTGCCCGAGGGCCCCCGCCGTCCCGAGGCCGACGTGATTCTGATTACGGTGGATGCCGTGCGCGCCGACCACTTGGGCGTGTACGGCTACGGCCGGTCCACTTCGCCCAACATCGATGCCCTGGCCCAGCGGAGCGTGCGTTTCGAGCGTGCCTACACCCAGGCGCCGCATACGTCCTTCGCCATCGCCTCGCTGATGACGGGCAAGTACTACCCGACCTTGGCCCGGTTGGCCCCCGACGGCCACCACGAGACCTTGGCGTCGATTCTGCGTCGCTACGGCTGGAAGACGGCGGCCTTCTTTCCACCGGCGGTCTTCTTCATCGATGCCCACAAGATGAAGGCATTCGAGAGCACGTACTTCGATTTCGAATACGTGAAGTACGAGTACCTGGACGCCGAGAAACGGCTGGATCAGATCGATGAGTTCTTCCAGGCCGACGGCCCACGCAAAGCCTTCGTGTGGCTACACCTCTTCGAGCCCCACGAGCCCTACCAGGCCCATGCGGGCCATGAATTCGGTCCGCGTGACATCGATCGCTACGACAGCGAGATCGCCTACTCGGACGCGGTCGTCGGCAAGCTGCTGGAGTACCTGCGGGCCAAGCGGCCCAACGCCATCGTCATCGTGGCCGCTGATCACGGCGAGGAGTTCGACGAGCACGGCGGGCGCTATCACGGCACGTCGCTGTACGACGAGCAGACGCGCGTTCCGCTCATCATATCCGTGCCGGGCGTAGCGCCGCAGGTGGTTTCGGGACCGGTGCAGTTGATTGACGTGGCGGCCACGATCCTGGGCCTGCTCGACATCCCCGTGCCCGCACGCATGCGGGGCACGGACTTGGGACCCTGGTTACGTGATCCCCCGGCGCCCGCCGAGCGCTTCCCGCGCGTGTTCGCCGAGGTGGAGGACAAGCGCATGGTCGTGGAGGGCTCGCGCAAGTTGATCTGCGACATGGCCAAGGACTTCTGCTCGTACTTCGATCTGGCGGCGGACCCGCGCGAGGTGCGCAACCTGGCCGATGAGCGCCCGGGCGAGGTGGCGACGCTGCAGCAGCACTTGCACGAGTGGTTGGCTGATCAGCCGCGCCTGGAATCCATGCTGGCCACCGGGACCACGGGGCCCGCGCCTTTGGCCATCGAGCGCGGGCGGCTGGCTGATCCCAGCGCGGCCAAGGAGCTGGCGGCCATGCTGTGTGGCCAGGGGCCTGTTGCCGATCGGCGCGAGGCCGCGCGCCTTCTGGTGGAGACTCTGGCGCCCCGGCCCGAGACGCGAGCCGCGCTGGCCGTCGCGATGAAGGACGCGGAAGATCAGGAGGTGCGCGATTGGGCCGCCGTGGCGGCCACGCGGCTGGGCGATACCGAGGGACCCGCGCTGCTGCGCGACTTGCTGGCCAGACCCCACTTCGCCGACGAGAAATTGCAGTTGCATGCGGCGTTGGCGCTGGCCCGCGGGGGCGACAGGACCGGCGTGCCGCTGCTCATCGATGCGCTCGGGCGCTGTTCGAGCGACATCGTGCAATGCAGGCTGGTCGTCGCGGCGCTTGGGCGGCTGGGCGATCCGCGGGCTGTTCCCGGCCTCATCGCGCAGATGGGCGAGGTACAGGCCCGCCAACAAGTCGTGCGCGCATTGGGCCAGATCGCCGTCGCGGCCGGTGTGCCCGCGTTGGTCGAGCGCCTGCAGACCGATGAATACGTGCAGGTTCGCGCTGAGGCCGCTCAGGCCCTGTCTCGCATTGGCGGGGCACGCGCCGTCATGGCCCTGCAGTGGTCCGCGCAGAACGAGAAGGAGGCCAAGGTGCGAGAGGCCGTCGAGCAAGCGCTGGCGGAGTTGCGCCGGGGACGGTAGGCCGTTCCGATGGACACCGTGGTCGTCGTCTTTCTCGTCTTCTTTATCCTGCAAATGGGCGTGGAGACGGGCCTCCTCGTCGTCAACGCGCGCCACGTGCGGGCCGCGGGCGACGTCGTACCTGTCCCCTTGCGGGGGCGCGTGGCGCCCGAGACGGCACGCCGCAGTTACGCGTACACGCTGGCCAATCTGCGTTTCGCTCTCGTGCACAACGTGTACGGGGCGCTCATCACGCTGGCCGCCCTGTTCTCGGGTGCCCTGCCGGCACTGCAGGCTTATCTGGCCGCGCTGCCGCTGCGGGGCCTGTGGCTGTTCGTTACCTTCCTGGTCGCGGTGTCAGCCGCGCTCTCGATTCCGCACCTGCCCTTTGGCCTGTACCGCACCTTCGGCATCGAGACGCGCTTCGGTTTCAACCGCATGACCTGGCGTCTGTGGCTGGTGGATCGGGCGAAAGGGCTCCTCTTGTCGGCCGTGCTCGGGCTGCCGCTCCTGTGCGCGGTCTACGGTTTCATGATCGCCACCGGCGCCTGGTGGTGGGCGTGGCTGTTCGCGTTCCTGGCCGTCGTGCAATTGGTGCTGCTGTGGATGTATCCCGCGGTCATCGCCCCGCTCTTCAACAAGTTCGTGCCGCTCCCCGACGGTGAGCTCAAGCAGCGCCTGGAGGACTTGGCGCGCCAGGCTGGCTTTGGCAACCGCGGCCTGTACATCATGGACGCCTCTCGGCGTTCGGGGCATTCCAACGCCTACTTCGTGGGGCTGGTTCGCCCACGCATCGTTCTTTTCGACACGCTGGTCGACAAGATGTCGCCCGACGAGGCGGCGGCCGTGTTGGCGCACGAGATCGGGCACTACAAGCGCCGGCACATCCACCGCCGCCTCGCGTGGAGCCTGGTCGGCCTGCTGGTTGGCCTCTTCGCGCTGTCGCGCCTCGTGGCGTGGCCGCCGTTCTTCCATGCGTTCGGCTTCCCCGCGCCGTCCTTCCAGGCGGCTCTCGTGCTGCTGTCGCTGGGCGGCGGCGCCTTCACTTTCTTTCTCGAACCCGCGCAGGCCTGGTTGTCCCGCCGTCACGAATACGAGGCTGACGCCTTTTCGGTGGCCCTCACCGGCAACTCCGAGGCCCTGAAGTCGGCGCTCGTCCGGCTGAACGGCGAGAACCTCTCCAACCTCAATCCCCACCCCTGGTACAGCCGCTGGCACTACTCACACCCCACGCTTCTGGAAAGGCTCGCGGCGCTCCCGGCATCACCCCGTTCGTGAGGAAACCAGGCCCGGGACGGGTTGTGCGTCCCGGCGAGCGCTCGTAGCGGACAGCTCGCGGCAAAGGCAGCGCGAGCCGTGCGATCAGGTGGTCGAATCCTGGACCCACTCCGCGTAGCTCTCGCTCGCCGCGACCACGGGCAGGGCGATGAGCTCGGGGACCTCGTAGGGGTGCAGGGCCAGGATGCGTTCACGCAGGGCAGGGAAGACACTGAGGCGCGTCTTGAGGAGGCACAGGACCTCGCCTTCGTCGCAGGTTTCGCCTTTCCAGCGGTAGATGGAGCGCAGGCCAGGGACGATGTTCATGCAGGCCGCCAGCTTCTCGCCGACCAGCGTGTCGCCGATGCGCTTGGCGGTTTCGCCATCCGGGGCGGTCATGAACGCGACGATGATGGAATCGGGATTCTGAGCTGCGGCCATGGCTGAGAATTGTAGCGGGCCACGTGCGGCAAATCCCGGGGAGAAACCAGGGGAACGGTTGGACGGGCGGACTCGCCTCTGAGTGGGACGGTCAGCGCGGGCATGGCGGAGCGTCGAGCTCGTTGCCCGCGACGGAAATTCGCGCTTGACGAATGCGGCGCTTCGGTCTAACCGTTCGGTGCGGCAGTTTAGCGGCGGTACGTGCTTCACGGTGCTCACCTTTGGGGAGGTACCCTGTGAAACAGCAGTGGGATCCGGGCTCGATAAGGAGTGACTCGGCACAGGTGGCCGAGCTGTGCTGTGGACACCGCGCTGGAGCGCCGGGCGACAGCCCTCTCCCGACGTCGCGAGCCGCACCAGGCAGACGGCCTATGTGCGCCGCCGTGGAGATTGTTGCGCTCGTCGTGCGCGACACGAGGCGACAGACAAGGACATGGACATGAGCACAACGCACGCTCGCCCGTCGAAGGTCAACGTGATCAGTGGGTTCGTGGGAGCCAAGCGCGACAGTCTGATCCCCGTGCTGCAGCGGGCGCAGGAGGTCCACGGTTACCTCTCGGCGGAGACCATCGCCGAGATCGGCCGGCACCTGAATGTGCCCGCCAGCAAGGTGTACGGCGTGGCCACGTTCTACAACCAGTTCCGCTTCTCACCCAAGGGGCGCTTCCACTTCATGCTCTGCCGGGGCACGGCTTGTCACGTGAAGGGGTCGCTGAAGCTCCTGGACGCGGTGGTGCGCACGCTGAAGATTCAGCCCGGCCACACCAGCCGCGACGGGATGTTCAGCCTGGAGGTCGTGGCCTGCATGGGGGCCTGCGGTTTGGCCCCTGCGTTGAGCGTGAACGGGCAGGTGCACGCCAAGGTCACGCCCAAGAGACTGGAGCGAATCATCGCCGAGTGCCGAAACCAGGAGCAGGCTCATGAGCGCGTCTGAGAACACAGCGTGTTGGTTCACACCCGCCTTCCCAAGCTCGGAGCTTCTGGCCGCGCTTGCCGTCGGCCCCCTGGCCGCCCAAGCCGGCGCGAGCACGGTCGCGGAACGCATCCCCTTGCTGCGACGCGATCGCGTGGAAAGACCGGTGATTCTCGTGGGCACGGGCACCTGCGGTTTGGGCGCGGGGGCGGGGCGTACGCTGGAGGTCATCAAGCAATACGTGGCCGAGCACAAGCTCCAAGCCGAGGTCGTCGAGGTGGGCTGCATCGGCATGTGCTCGGAGGAGCCCATGGTGGACGTGCAGCTCCCTGGCCGCACGCGCATCAGCTTCTCGCGCGTGACCTTCGACCGGGTGGCCGGTCTGCTGGATGCAGCCTTCGCGGGCCAGGCTCCGGCCGAACTGGTGCTCGGGCAGTTCCGCGGCCAGGGCCTGCAGCCCTGGGAGGGCGTGCCCTTCCTGGATCGGCATCCGTTCTTTGCGCCCCAACTGCGCTGGGTGTTGGCCAACGCCGGCCTCATCGATCCGGGAAACATCGACGAGTACATCGCCCGCGGCGGGTACTCGGCCATGCTGGAGATGCTGCGGAACAAGCGGCCGCAGGAGGTGTGCGATTGGGTGGCGTTAAGTGGGCTGCGTGGCCGCGGCGGCGGCGGGTTCCCGACCGGCGTGAAATGGAAGCTGGCACGTGAGAATCCGGCTGATCAGCGCTACCTGGTGTGCAACGCCGACGAGGGCGATCCGGGGGCCTTCATGGATCGCGCGGTGGCCGAGAGCGATCCCTATCGCTTGCTGGAGGGCATGGTCATCGCGGCCTACGGCATCGGGGCCAGCAAGGCGTACATCTACATCCGCGCCGAGTACCCGCTGGCCGTGGAGCGGCTACGCGCCGCCATCCCCAAGGCCACGGAATACGGCCTGCTGGGCAAGAACATCCTGGGCAGCGGCTTCGACCTGGACATCACCGTCAAGCTGGGAGCCGGCGCCTTCGTGTGCGGTGAAGAGACGGCGCTCATGCACAGCATTGAGGGCAGGCGTGGCATGCCGCGCCCGCGGCCGCCTTTCCCGGCGCAGTCGGGGCTCTTCGGCAAGCCCACGGTCATCAACAACGTGGAGACGCTGGCTTGTCTGCCCGGCGTGATGGGCATGGGGCCCGAGGCTTTCTCCTCGGTGGGCACGGCCAAGAGCAAGGGCACCAAGGTCTTCGCTCTGTCGGGCATGGTCAGTCGCACGGGCCTGGTCGAGATCCCGATGGGCACCTCCATTCGCCGCATCGTTTTTGAAATCGGCGGTGGCACCTCGTCGGGCAAGAAATGCAAGGCGGTGCAGATGGGCGGTCCCTCGGGCGGTTGCATCCCCGAACACAAGATGGACGTGCCCGTGGACTACGACGCGCTCAAGACCTTGGGCGCCATCATGGGCTCGGGTGGCATGGTGGTCCTCGATGAGTCGACCTGCATGGTCGACTTGGCCAAGTTCTTCATGGAGTTCATCCAGAACGAGAGCTGCGGCAAGTGCATCCCGTGCCGGGAGGGCACGAAGCGCATGCTGGAGATCCTGCAGGCCCTGACGCGGCCGCGGCACAAGGAAGACGGCATGGACGCGCTCCTGCGCTTCCAGGGCGGCATGCAGTTGCAGCAGTTGGCGGAGGTGATTCGCGCCAGCTCGCTGTGTGGCCTGGGGCAGACGGCGCCCAATCCCGTGCTCTCGACGATGCGCTGGTTCCGCGAGGAATACGAGGCGCACATCTACGACCGCCATTGTCCGGCCGGCACTTGCAAGGAGCTGGTGGGCGCGCCCTGCCAGAGCACCTGCCCGGTGGGCACCGAGGTCTGGCGTTACGTGGCCCATGTCAGTCGAGGCGAGCTGAAGGAGGCCTATCAGGTCATTCGCGAGGCCAATCCGTTCCCGTCGGTGTGCGCCCGCGTGTGCAGCCATCCCTGCGAGTCGGCCTGTCGCTGCGGAACCACCGGCGGCGATCCCATAGCGGTGCGCTCACTCAAGCGCTTCGTGGTGGATCAGGTGGATCCGTCGGCCTACGTCGTGCCCGTCCAGCCGGCCGCGGCGAACGCCAAGAAGGTGGCCGTGGTAGGCGCGGGGCCTTCGGGCCTGACCGCGGCGCACATCCTGTCGGCGCGAGGGTTCCCGGTCACCGTGTTCGAGCGTGAGAGCGAGCCGGGCGGCATGCTGTGTAATGGCATTCCCGCCTACCGTTTGCCTCGCGACGTGATCCGCAGGGAGATTGCGGCGCTGGGCAACCCCAATCTGGAGATCCGCTGCGACACCGCCCTGGGCAAGGACGTCACCGTGGAAGGCCTGTTGGCCAGCGGCTACGACGCCGTGTACGTGGCAACGGGGGCCTACAAGAGCCAGCGGCTCGGCGTGGATGGCGAGGATGCGGAGGGTGTGTTCTCGGGCATGCGCTTTCTCAAGGCCAACAATCTGAAGGGCGAGCACCTGGCGCGCGGTCGGGTTGGCATCATCGGGGGTGGCAACACGGCGCTGGATGCGGCCCGCGTGGCGCTGCGCCAGCCGGGCGTCGAGAAGGTGACCATCCTCTACCGTCGCGATCGCGACGAGATGCCGGCCTTCGACGAGGAAATCCACGCCGCGTTGGAAGAGGGCGTGGAGCTCATGACCCTCGTGGCGCCGGTCTCCGTTTTGTCGCACAACGGACGGCTTTCGGGGGTGCGGCTCATCCGCAACGTCCTGGGCGAGCCCGATGCGAGTGGCCGGCCGCGGCCTGTGCCGGTCAAGGGCAGCGAGCTCGACCTGCCGCTGGAGACGCTGGTGGTGGCCATCAGCGAGCAGCCCGAGTCCGAATCGTTCGACGGCTTGCCTCTGGGCCGGTGGGGCAACCTGCAGACCACGACCGAGTCCTGCGCCACCGGCAGGCCCGGCGTGTTCGGCGGCGGCGACGTGGTCCGCGGTCCCACGGGCGTCATCGAGGCCATCGCGGACGGCAAGCGTGCGGCGCTGATGATCGAGCGCTACCTGACCGGCCGCCAGATGAAGTTGATCCACAAGGTCCGGTTGCCCACCGTGTACGTCGAGCCGCCCGAGGGCGCCGATGACGACGCGGAGACCGTGGTGCCGCGCGCCCGGGAGAGAGCGGTCGCGGCAGACGAGCGCCGGACGAGCTTCGCCGAGGTAGAGCTGGGCCTCAGCCCCGAGGCCGCCAAGTGTGAGGCGCGGCGCTGCCTGCGCTGCGACCTCGATTTCACCCGCCCCCTCTAGGCCCAATCAGGAAGAGCCAAATGCTGACCATCGAAGTGAACGGCAAGAAGTTGGAGGCGGAAAAAGGCGAGACCATCCTGCAGGTGGCTCGTCGGGGTGGCATTCGCGTGCCGACCTTGTGCCACATGCCGGGCATGCCGCCCAGTGGCGCCTGCCGCATCTGCGTGGTGGAGGTGGAGGGCTTCCCGGGGCTCCTGGCCGCGTGCAGCTATCCGGCTTCCGACGGGATGAAGATCAAGACACACTCTCCGCGTGCGGTTGAGGCGCGCCGGACCATGGTCCAGTTGCTGCTGGCCAATCACCCCGACGACTGCCTGTACTGCGGGCGCAGCTCGGATTGCGACCTGCAGCGCCTGGCGCGCGAGTTGGGCGTGAGTCGTCGTCTATTCCGCGGCGCCAAGGACGAGCGGCCGCGAGACGTGGCCGGGCCGGCCATCCAGCGCGATCCCGACAAGTGCATCCTGTGTGGCAAGTGCGTGCGGGTGTGCGAGGACATCCAAACCGTGTCGGCCATCGACTTCATCGGCCGTGGCTCCAAGGCCATGGTGGGCACGGCCTTCAACGAGGGTTTGGGGCCGTCTAGCTGCGTGAACTGTGGCCAGTGCGTGACGGTCTGCCCGACTGGGGCGCTGGTCGAGCGCTCGCACGTGTCCGCGGTGGTTGCGGCCTTGCGCGATCCCCAGAAGACGGTGGTCGTGCAGCACGCGCCCGCGGTCTCCGTCACGCTGGCGGAGGAGTTCGGTCTCGATCCGGGCAGCGACGTGGATGGGCAGATGGTCGCGGCCCTTCGGCGCGCCGGGTTTCAGAGCGTGTTCGATACCAGCTTCTCCGCCGACCTCACCATCATGGAGGAGGCCTCCGAGTTGGTGCACCGGATTCAGACCGGCGGCCGGCTCCCCATGCTCACCAGCTGTTCACCAGGTTGGATCAAGTTCGTGGAGCAGTTCTACCCGGACATGCTGGAGAACGTGTCCACCTGCAAGAGCCCGCAGCAAATGCTGGGCGCGCTCATCAAGAGCTTCTATGCCGAGCGCGTGGGCGTGGCCCCGACCAACATCGTGTCGGTTTCCATCATGCCGTGCACGGCCAAGAAGTTCGAAGCCGGCCGCCCCGAGATGGCGCAGGACTATGTGCCGGACGTGGACTACGTGCTGACCACGCGCGAGGCGGCGCACCTGCTGCAGACGTGCGGCATCGATATGCCCAACCTGGAGCCCGAGGCCGCGGATACGCCTTTCGGCGAGCGGTCGACGGCCGGCAAGATCTTCGGCGCCTCGGGGGGTGTCATGGAGGCGGCGGTGCGCACGGCGCATTTCATGATCACGGGCAAGGAGATGCCTGACCTGGACATCCGGCCTTTGCGAGGGCTCGACGGGGCCAAGGAGTTGCACGCCAACGTCGGTGGCTTGAACGTGGGCGCGGCGGTGGTCAGCGGACTGGGCAACGCCCGCGCCTTGCTCGAGCAGATTCGAGCCGGCCGCAAGGATCTGCACTTCATCGAGGTCATGACCTGTCCGGGCGGTTGCATCAACGGCGGCGGCCAGCCCCACCACAGCAGCCCGGAAGCGGTTCAGGCGCGCATGAAAAAGCTGTACGCGCTCGACAAAGAGGCGACTCTGCGCACCAGCCATCACAACGAATCGGTGGCGCGTTTGTACCGGGAATTCCTGGGCAGGCCCCTGGGCGACAGGAGTCACCATCTTTTGCACACGCACTACCGTCAGAGGGAGGTCCTGCTGTGAGTCCCACGAAGGAGACGACGAAGACGGTGTTGCTGGTCGACGACGATCCCGATGCGCTGGAGCAGATGAAAGCTGCTTTGGCCTCCGAGCCCTATGAGCTCCTGACCGCGGAGAGCTCCGAGGCGGCGGAGGAGCTGCTCCTTTCGCGCGAGCCGGACTTGGCCGTGCTCGACTTGGTCATGGAGCAGCCCGACGCGGGGTTCGTCTTGTGCTACCGGCTAAAGAAGCTGTACCCGAGCACGCCGGTGATCATCCTCAACGCGGTGGCCGCCACGGCGGGGCTGGACTTCACGCCGCACACGGCGGAAGAGCGGGCCTGGGTCAAGGCCGAGCTGGTTCTTGCCAAACCGGTCATCGCGGAGCGGCTGAGGTATGAGGCGCGGCGGTTCACTGTCGAGAAGGGGCGGGCGGCGGAGGAACCGGCGGCGTAGGGGACGAAGGGCGGGCAGCGGGTGGACGAACCGGGCGGGCCGCGCGGCGCGGGGCTTCTGAGGGAGGGGCTGGTGCGAGGCGGGAGGCGTGAGGGGCTAGCGCTTTGAGTTATGCTCTGAACTCCGGTTCGAGCTGAGGCGGTGTGGACGCGGGTCGAGCTGGTTGAGGGGAAAAATATGCGGCGCCCTCCGGCGAAGGTGGCACCATTCGTGTCGACCGGAGCGGCGGCAGCGCTTTCGCTGCTCCGCATCCAGCCCCCCAACCAGAACAGGAACCGCCGGTATGAACGACCATCGCATCGTGGGCATCCACATCACCGACCGCGCGCAGAACGCGGGCGACGTGCAACGCGTCCTCAGCAAGTACGGGAAAAACATCCGCACGCGCCTGGGCTTGCACGAGGTACGAGAGAACGCCGCCTCGCCCGAGGGATTGATCCTCCTGGAGACAGTGGGGCCCAGCGAGGACGCGGACGCCCTCTCAAATGAGCTGCGGCGCTTGCCCGGCGTGCAAGTCCAGAGCATGTTTTTCTCACACCCCGAGTAGAGTTCCCCCCCCCAGCACCACGGAGGCCGAAGTTCCCATGCTTCCCATGTCCAACCAGCTAAGCCGACACGCCACGGATTTCATCAACGATGCTGAGCTGGAGGGCCTGCTGTCCTCGTCGCCTCTCGTCGACGTGGGCCGGCTGCGCGACGTCGTGGCCAAGGCGTTGTCCAAAGAGCCGCTCACCGTGGCCGAGACCGCCGTGTTGCTGGGCGCCCGCGACCCCGATCTGCGTGACCAGATCTTCGAGGCAGCGCGCACCCTCAAGAAGCGCGTGTACGGCAACCGCATCGTGCTCTTTGCGCCGTTGTACGTGGGCAATCTGTGCGTCAACAACTGCAGCTACTGCGGCTTTCGCAATCAGAACCGCGAGGTCGAACGCCGCACCCTGGCCATGGACGACATCCTGGCCGAGGTGGCGGCTATGGAGCGCCAGGGGCACAAGCGGCTCATCGTGGTGTTCGGCGAGCACCCGCTCTACGACGCCGATTTCATGGCCACGTGCATCCGCCGCATCTACGACGTGCACGAGGGACACGGGGAGATACGGCGCGCAAACGTGAACGCGGCGCCGCTCGATCACGCGGGCTTCAAGACGATCAAGGCGGCCGGCATCGGCACGTACCAGATCTTCATGGAGACTTACCACCATCCCACCTACGCTGCCGTGCACCCGGCCGGCACGATGAAGGCCGACTACCTTTGGCGCCTGGATGCGCTGTCGCGGGCCATGGAGGCGGGGTGCGACGACGTGGGGATCGGCGCGCTCTTCGGCCTCTCCGATTGGCGCTTCGACGTATTGGGGTTGGTTAGCCACGCCATCTACCTGAAAGACCGCTACGGCTGCGGTCCTCACACCATCAGCTTTCCCCGTCTGCGGCCCGCCTCGGGTATGGCCTTCCAGCCGCGCAACGCGGTCAGTGACGATGACTTCCGGTTCCTGATCGCCGTGCTGCGCCTGGCCGTGCCCTACACGGGCCTCATCCTCACGGCGCGCGAGACGGCCGAGGTGCGCCGGGCGGCTATCGACTTCGGCGTGTCGCAGATCGACGCCGGCTCGCGCATCGAGCTGGGCGGCTACACTGACGCCGAGAAGCACCAGAAGCTCGACCGCGAGCAGTTTAGCCTGGGTGATCTGCGCTCCCTCGACGAGGTGATTCGCGAGTTGGGCGAGCAGGGCCACGTGCCCAGCTTCTGCACGGCCTGCTACCGCCTGGGCCGCACGGGCGAGCACTTCATGGAGTTCGCCATCCCCGGCTTCATCAAGCGCTACTGCACGCCCAACGCGCTGACCACCTATCTCGAGTACCTGGTGGACTACGCCAGCCCGGAGACGCGCGAGAAGGGCCTGCGTCAGATCGAGGCCGAGGTGGCGGCGATGGACGAGGGGCCGATGAAGAAGCAGCTCATCGAGCGGCTGGAGAGGATCCGCACGACCGACGAACGGGACATGTACTTCTAGTGCCCGTTCGCATCGAACACGATCTGCTCGGCGAAAAGGCGGTGCCCGCGCAGGCGCTGTGGGGCGTGCACACGGCGCGGGCGCGGGAGAACTTCCCGCTTTCGGGGCGCCCCGTGCATCGCGCGTTGGTGCACGCCTTCGGCCAGGTGAAGCTGGCCTGCGCGGAGACCAACCGGGAGTTGGGCTACTTGGGTTCCGAGCTCGCCGATGCCCTGGCGCGCGCGTGCGGTGAGCTGGCGGCGGGCGCGCTCGACGAGCACATCGTGGTCGATGCTCTGCAAGGCGGGGCAGGAACCTCGACCAACATGAACGTGAACGAGGTCCTGGCCAATCGGGCGGCGCAGCTCCTGGGCAAGGCGCCGGGCAGCTACGACGTGGTCTCGCCCTCGGAGCACGTGAACCTGCACCAGTCGACCAACGACACCTATCCGACGGCATTGCGGGTAGCGGCCATTGGCCTGCTGCGGCCTCTGGAACAGGCCCTGGTGGCACTGATGGAGGCTTTTCAAGCCCAGGAGAAGCGGCTGGCTGACGTGGTCAAGGTGGGGCGCACGGAGATGCAGGACGCGGCGCTGGTCTCCCTGGGCCGCGAGATGGGCGCCTACGCGGAGGCCTTCGCCCGCGATCGCTGGCGCGTGTACAAGTGCGAAGAACGCTTGCGCACCGTGAACCTGGGCGGCACCGCGGTGGGCACCGGGCTGGGTGCGCCTCGCCAATACATCTTTCGCGTGGTGGATCGGCTGCGCGAGATCACGGGCTTGGGCTTGGCGCGTGCGGAGAATCTGCTCGAAGCCACACAAAACGCCGACGTCTTCGTCGAGGTCAGCGGCATCCTCAAGGCCTGCGCCACGAACCTGATGAAGGTGGCGGGCGATCTGCGGCTGCTCTCCTCGGGGCCCGAGGCCGGCCTGGGCGAGATTGCCTTGCCCGCGCGGCAGGCCGGTTCGTCCATCATGCCCGGCAAGGTGAATCCCGTGATCCCCGAGGCGGTCACGCAGGCCGCCTTGCAGGTCATCGCCTCCGACGGGGCCATCACGGCCGCGGCCGGCTTGGGCACGCTGGAGCTCAATCCGTTCTTGCCGCTCATCGCTGAGCACCTGCTTTCCAGCCTGGAGCTGCTGGCACGCGCGAGCACCATTTTGCGTGAGCATTGTGTGGTCGGGCTCGACGCGCGTCCGGCGCGCTGTGCGGCGCACGTGCAGTCTTCCACGGCCACCGTGACGGCGCTGGTGGGCCGCCTGGGTTACGAGGCGGCCCAGTCGGTGGCGGCTCAGGCGACCCGCGAGGGACGCGGCGTGCGCGAGGTGGTGGTGGGGCGTGGTCTGCTCAGTTCCGCCGAATTCGAACAACTCACCTCCGCCGAGGCGGTCATGCGCCTGGGATCCAAATGATCACCGCACCCAAGTCACTTCGTCTGCATATCGGTATCTTCGGTCGCCGCAACGCCGGCAAGTCGTCGCTGCTCAACGCCCTGACCCGCCAGGATGTGTCCATCGTCTCGGCCCAGGCAGGCACGACCACGGATCCGGTAGAGAAGCCGATGGAGCTGCTGCCGCTCGGCCCCGTGCTGTTTATCGACACGGCCGGCATCGACGACGAGGGCGCCCTCGGTGCGCAACGCGTGGAACGGACGCGCCAGGTCTTCGAGCGTTGTGAGGTGGGCATTCTGGTGACCGAGGCCGGCAGTTGGTCAGCCTTCGAGGATGAGCTGCTCGCCGAGCTCGCCAAACGCCAGATCCCGGTCGTGGTCGTGTTCAACAAGGCGGACTTGGCCACGCCCGCCGGCGAGTTGGTGGCCCGTTTGGAGGCGGCCAAGCTCAGGACGGTGACCACGGTGGCGAGCCTCGGGCAGGGCGTGCTCGATCTGCGCGAGGCCCTCATTCGCGTGGCGCCCGAGTCGTTCATCGAGACACCCAGCCTGGTCGCCGACCTGGTCCCGCCGGGCGGCCTGGCCGTGCTGGTGGTGCCCATCGACAAGGAGGCGCCCAAGGGTCGGCTCATCATGCCGCAGGTGCAGACCATCCGTGATCTCCTGGACCACGACTCCTACTGCATGGTGGTCAAGGAGCGCGAGCTGCGGGATGCCCTGGGGTGCCTGAACCGCCGCCCCGATCTCGTGGTCACCGATTCGCAGGCCTTCCTCAAGGTGGCGGGCGACACCCCGTCCGAGGTGCCCATGACGAGCTTCTCAATCCTGTTCGCACGCCAGAAAGGCGATCTGCTGGCCTTCGTGCAGGGCGCGCTGGCCATCGAGCAGTTGCGTCCCGGTGATCCCGTCCTCATCGCCGAGGCCTGCAGCCACCACCCCATCGGCGACGACATCGGTCGCGTGAAGATCCCGCGTTGGCTGACCCAGTACACGGGCGGCAAGCTGGACATCACGCACGTGCAGGGCCACGATTTTCCCGCCGATTTGTCGGCCTATCGCTTGATCATCCACTGCGGCTCATGCGTGCACAACCGGCGCGAGCTGCTCTCCAAAATCGCCCGCGCCCGTCGCGCCGGCGTGCCCATCACCAACTACGGCCTGTCCATCGCCTACTCCCTGGGCCTCTTCGAGCGCGCCCTGCGCCCATTCCCCGCCGCCCACGATTGGTTCAAGGCGAACCAGCCGACGGCGTCGTAGCGTCTCGCGCAAGCTCTGGCATCCGGCCGCTGCCCACCTATACTTGCCTCACGCCGGCAGATGGCTGGCCTTCCGGGAGGTGAGGGATGGACGGGGCAGGCAGGATTTTGGTGTTTGGGTACGGGAACCCTGGGCGGGGCGACGATGGCCTGGGCCCGCTGGTCGCAGCCGCCGTGCGGTCCCTCAGTCTGCCGCTCGTGGACGTGGAATCGGATTACCAGCTCAACGTGGAGGATGCGGTATCGGTGTGCGATCACGCGGCGGTGATCTTCGTGGACGCGGATCTGCACGCGCCCCGGCCGTTCCGGTTCTCGACCGTGGAGTCGGTGTGTTACCTGGGCATCAGTGGGCACACCGCCACCCCCGGCGAGATCGTGCGGGTGGCCCGAGACCTCTTCGGGGAGGAGCCGGCGGCTTACGTCTTGGGTGTGCGCGGTTACGAGTTCGGCGAGTTCCACGAGTCGCTGTCGTCGCAGGCGCGCGCCAATCTGCGCGAGGCCCTGGCCTTCCTGTCCTGGGCTCTGCGAGAGCGGCGCTTCGAAGAGTACGTGCGCGCCTATGGCGGTCACCAAGAGACGGCTGCACTGGCAGGAGGCGGACGGTGAGGGATGGCAAACACGTGATCCTCTGTGTGGACGACGACGCGGACGTGGTCGAGGCGCTGGAGCTGCGCCTGCGCAAGGAGGGCTATGTGGTCGAGACCGCCCGTTCGGCCGAGGAGGGACTGCGCAAGTGGAAGGACTGTCACCCCGACCTCAGCGTCATCGATTTGATGATGGAGGAGATCGACTCGGGCACTGGCCTGGTCAAGGACCTGAAGCTCGCCGGTAATCAGGCGCCCGTCGTGTTGCTCAGCTCCCTGGGAGACGAACTGACCATTTCGGCCAACTATCGCGAGTTGGGCTTGGATGCCGTCTTCCAGAAGCCCCTGGATTTCGCGACCTTGTTGCGCACCATCAGGGCGCGGTTGGGGCAGGGATAGCCGGCAGCTCGACGTAGAACGTGCTGCCACGCCCCGGTTGGCTGATGACGCCCGCACGTCCGCCGTGTTCTTCGGCCACCCGGCGCACGATGGAGAGACCCAAACCTGTGCCTGCGACGCGCGTGCGAGCGGGCCGGGCAACGCGCACGAACTCCTGGAACAGATGCTCCTGCTCGGCGGATGAGAGACCCGGGCCACTGTCGGTGACTTCCACGCGCACGTGGCCGTCCACCGCGTGGGCGCGCACCACGATGTCGCCACCCTCGTCGGTGTACTTGATGGCGTTCGAGATGTAGTTGGCCACTGCCTCGCGAAGCAGCCGTTCGATACCCTGAACCCTGGGCAACACCGGGTCCAACTCCGTGCGCAGCGTCTGACGGCGCTGCGTGGCCAGGTCGGCTTGCTCGTCCACGGCGGCGCGCACGACGGCGGCCAAATCCACGGACTGCATGAGGTGACGCATCGGCTCGGTCTCCAAGTCGGCGAGCACGCGCAGATCGCCCAGCAGATCCAGCGCGCTTCGCAAGCGGGCCTGGGCGCGAGCCAGCCACCGTCGCTGATCCTCGGGTCCCCCCAACCCGCTGTGCACGTTGTCGAGCAATGTGATGGCCGCGCCGACCGGAGTCCGCAGATCGTGCAGGACCACGTGTACGAATGAGCGGCGGAGGGCTGCCAGGCGCTCCAAGCGATCCGCGGCCTCGCGCAGGCGCCGCTCTCCGTCGCGCAGGAGTCGTGCAATCCCCGTGGTGAGGAAGGTCGCCCCCTCGATGAGCAGTCCGTAGGCGAAGAGCCTCGTGACCAGGAGGCGGCCGTCGCGATCCGCACCCGGCTCCACGGCGCCCGCCGGCTGCAGGTGGGGAATCAGGCCCAGCCATTCACCCAGCATGAGCGCGGCCAGCAGCAGGTATCCCGCCGTGGCGTGTGCGAAGGCCGCCCGCCGGCTCAGCATGACCGACGCGAAGATAGCGTGGAGGAGGTAGAAGCTGAGGAAGGGCGAGCGCGAGCCCCCCACCAGCCAGATGGTGTAGGTCAGGGCCAGGTAGTCCAGCGTGATGGAAACGTGCGCGATGTGGACCAGGCGTCGGTAGCCGGCCGCCGCGCGCTCGGGCCGGCGATAGGGGCGCACGGCCAAGAAGATCGCCACGTTGTAGCTGGCCACCGCCGCGCCCACGCCCAGCAGATCGGCCACCCGCAGTCCGCGCACGCCCACCACGCGGGTGGCGAAGAAGGCGCCGGCCACGATGGCCAGGGCGGCACCGAAGCGCAGGCGCGCCACCAGGTCCAGCCTCTCGCCCAGTAGCCGACTGTGCGACAGTAACTGCGCGTGTGCGTGCAGCAGGGCAGGGTTCCCGGTCTCGCTCAGCCCCTGGCCTGCTCCTTCCATGCCGCCCTCGCGCGAAGGCTAGCAGATCGAACCCCTGGTCGCGGCGCGGCATATGGCTCCATTTTTCTGATCACGCCCACGCCCTCCCGGGACACTCTAGAGGCGTGAGCCAGGTTGTCCACCTGCCCCTGACCCGCTCCGCCGGTCAGCCCGACCCGGAGGCCGATCTGCGCCTGGTGCGTGGGTTGCGCGACCGGGAGCCTTGGGCCGCCGCGGCGCTGGTGGAGCGCTATCTTGGCCTCGTGCGCCGCGTGCTGGTGCGGATTATGGGCACGGGCGATCCGGAGCACGACGATCTGGTGCAGGAGGTTTTCACGCGCGCCTTACAGGGGGCGCACCGGCTCACCCACGCGGGCGCGCTCAAGGCGTGGCTGACCAACATCGCCGTGTTCACCGGGCGCGAGACGATCCGACGCCGAACCCGGCGTCGTTGGCTGTGGTTCACCGCCGACGTGCCGGATGTCCCCGCCAGTGCGGCCGACGGCAACGTGGCCGAGGCCGCCCGCGCCGCCTATGCCATCCTCGATCGCTTGCCCGTGAACGAGCGCATCCCCTTCTGCCTGCGGGCCTTCGAAGGTATGGAGCTGCGAGAGCTGGCCGCCGCCTGTGGGGTGTCCGTGCCCACCGTCCGCCGCCGCCTGGCTCGGGCAGAACAGCGTTTCCATGCCTTGGCCGCCAAGTGCGAGTCCCTCTCTCCATGGGTGCAGTCGCGATGAACGATGAACCACGCCTATCCGATGAGCTTCTGTACGCCATAGCGGCGGATCAAGATGCAAGACTGGCACAGGACCAGCGGCTCTCTGACCCCGTTGCCGAGGCTGCCGTGCGGCGAGCCTGGGGCACTCGACGGCGTTCGCGTCTGTGGCCACAACTGGCCGTGGTGGGCACGGCAGCCGCGGTGGCCTTCGTGGTCGCGGCGGGTGTGGTGCGCTGGAACCGCCCCCCTCTGCAGTTCCAGGTGGCCGGGAAGGCGGGGCAGGCGGGGGCTTCGGTCACGGCTCAGGCGGGTTTGGAGCTGCCGCTCCGCTTTTCCGACGGATCGCAGATCCTCTTTCAGCCCGGCAGCCAAGCGCGTGTGGCGCGGCTGACGGAGACTGGCGCCGAACTGGAACTGGATAGCGGGCGCCTGCTGGCCCATGTCCAGCATACTGGCCAGGCGCGCTGGGCCGTGGTGGCCGGGCCGTACCGGGTTCGCGTGACAGGCACACGCTTCTCCGCCGAGTGGCTGGCCAGCGAGCGGCGACTGGCGGTTCAGATGTTTGAAGGTTCGGTGGTCGTGGAAGGGCCGGCCCTGGGCGCGGGACTGCATCTCGAGGCTGGTGATTGGCTCCACGTGCGTGCGGGGCAGTCGCCCGTGGTGACGCGCGCCCACCGTCCCCAACCCGTGGTCGTGCCCGTCGCCCCGCTGCCTGCCCCGCCCACGTCGCTCGCGCCCGAGACGTCCGAGCCCGGCGTTGCTCCTGCTCCCAGCGCAGCCGATCGAGCGGGGGGCGAGCCCAGGCCCGCTCCGCTCGTCCATGCCGCTTCGGCATCGACGCTGTCCTGGGCCCAACTGGCCGAGGCAGGACGCTATGGCGAGGCGCTCGCGGCCGCGAATCGCGACGGTTTCGCGCGCCTCTGTCGCGGCCTCACGGCGGACGGGCTCCTGCTCCTCGGAGATGCGGCCCGTTACGCCGGATCGCCCGGCCGTGCCCGCCAAGCCTTCCAGTCGCTGGTTCAGCGCTTTCCGGGCGATGAGCGTTCTCCCGACGCGCTCTTCGCGTTGGGGCGCCTCGAATCCGAGGCCAAGGCGCCCGCGGCCGCGGCGAGGTGGTTCGAGCGCTACCTGGCGTTGGCGGGCAGCCCGCCCCTGGCTGAGGAGGCGCGTGGGCGCCTGCTGGAGATCTACACCCGGACCGGCGATGAAGGCGCGGCCCTGCGGGTTGCGCGCGCCTACCTGAGCCGCTATCCCGACGGTGTGCACGCCACTCTGGCGCGCAAGGTCCTGGCTGAGTCTGCGGGTGACTCAGCGGGCGCCGAATGAACCGCATCGTCCTGCGTGTCGGCCTCATCGTCCTGGTGGGCAGTGCGGCCGGGCGAGCCTGGGCGCAAACCGAGGCCGCACCCGCCGAACCAACCCCGAGCGGTCCTGGCCCCGAGCGGGTGGTGGTGTCCGCGACGGGCGAGGCGACCCGTTTCGCGGCCGAGCTGGAGCGCGAGTTGCGCGCCTCTTCGTTCACCGCGGTCGAAGTCCCTCACGTGGCCTTCGAGCCGCAGGCCATGCTGGCCGCCCTCAGAGAAGCGCAGGCCTCGCGTGGGGTCCTGCTGTCCGACGAGGGGCTGAGCGTGGTTGTCTTCTCGCTGACCAGAAGCGGGCGATCGTTGCGCGTGTACGGCGAGTACGCGCTCGACCCCGACGATCGACTGGCTCGGCGCCGGCAATGGATTTCCCTCGTGGAGCGTTTGCGTGTGCCCCCCGAGGACGATGCGCCGGAGCAGGAGAGCCAGGCGCGCTTGCGGCCCGCCACTTCGCCCGCCGCCTTCACCGCTTCGCCCGCCGCCTTCACCGCGCTCGCCCCGCCGCTAACCCCTGCAGTCGATGAACCTCGGACGGGCGGCCGGCCGGCGCGCTTGGGCGCCTCGGCGGTCCTGGGATACGCGCGCGGCAACCATGAGATCCTCAGTCACCTGTTGCTCATCGGACAGAAGGCAATCGGCGCGCGCCTCTCCTTGTTCGGCGCCGGCCTGTGGCCCCTGG
>JAEXQJ010000231.1 GCA_023438785.1 Pseudomonadota bacterium | reverse complement strand
ATGGCGCGGGGTCATGGGCATGGTGCGAGACAGGGGCAGAAGCTAGTGCCCCCGCTCGGGCCGCGCAAGACGTCGCCGCTTCCGCACGGCTCGCTCGCCCGCGAAGGGATGTGCTAGATTGCCGCCCTCTCGACGGTGACCGACCAGGGTTCGCGCATACCGCCCACGGCCTCAGGGCCGGAAACCGACGGCCAAGCCGCCTCGGCGCAGGACGAGTTTGCCGACATTCCGTCGCCAACCCGCCGTCATCCGCTCATCGCGCTGGCGACCGTAGCCTTGGCGGTCTTCCTCATCTTCCAGCTCAGGGATGAGATCTCCTTCGCGCTGTCATCCAGCGCGCCCCTCGATTTGGGCGACGCCCGGGCCTTGGCGACGCGCCAGGACCTGCCGCGCAATCGCGTGGTGCGTATCAGCGGTCGCCCGGATCGCGAAAGCGGCGTGATCCTGGACACGCAGGGCTCCTGGCAGTTCAGCCAGTTCTTCCGCTTGCTGGGCACGGGCAACCGCATTTTCGTCATGCGCAGTCCCGATCCCCTGTCTGCCGAGGCTGCCGCGAAAGACGTCTTCGTGGGGCGGTTGGAGCGCTTCTCGGATCTCTCGTTCGAGGTGGCCATCCGCAAGTACTTCGCCGGTCGCGTGAGCGCAACGCACTTCTTCAAGGCAGCGGCCCTGCAGTCGGGCCTCTCGAGTGGTGCCGTGACCGTGGCGGATACGCTGGGGGACAAGGTGACGCTCTCGCCGAACGACGAGCTGGCCATCGACGTGGCGCGCCCGGGGGAAATCGTCATCGAGTTCCCGCGGGAGCGTTTCGCCACGCCGGAGGCAGCCAAGGCCGCCGTGGAGAACGAGGGCGGACGGGTCGTTGAGGTCCTGCCGTTGGCGCCTGAGGCCAAGAGCGTGGCTCTGGTGGCGACATTCGCCGACGATCGGCGCGACCAGGCGCTCTCGGCCCTGGATGCGGTGGATCGGCGGATCCGTCTTCGTCCTGCCCGCACCACGGTGAAGGCGCGCGTCGCTGACCTGGGTGGCGACGCCCAGGGGTTGCTGGTCAAGACGGGTGGCAAGGTGACCCCGTTGCCCAGCGACAAGATCCTGGCCATCCGCACGTTGGCCGCGGTGGAGATCCCCGCCAACGCCTTCCTGCTGCGCGAGGGGGACCAGCCGCGCGCGCATCTGAAGACGGTGATCATCGCCGCCTTCCTGCTCGGCTTCGCGCTGGTGAACCTGCTGGCGTTGCGGCGTCGCCAGTAGTACGAGATCAGGCGTCATGATTCGCCTGCACGACACGCGCGCCAAGAAGAAGGTCGAGTTCCAACCCCTGCAGCCGGGCAAGGTCGGAATCTACGTCTGCGGGGTGACTGTCTATGACCTGTGCCACGTGGGCCATGCCCGTACGGCCGTGTCATTCGACGTGATCGTGCGCCATCTGCGGGCCCGCGGCTACGACGTCCGCTTCGTTCGCAACATCACCGACGTGGACGACAAGATCATCCGCAAAGGCCTGGCAGAAGGCCGTCCGGCTTCCGACGTGGCTCGCTACTACGCGGATGCCATGGCCGCTGACCTCAAGGCCCTCGGCGTGGCGCCGCCCGACATCGAACCCCGGGCTACCGAGCACATCGGCGAGATGCTGGACGTGATTCGCCGCCTGGAGGACAGAGCCCTGGCCTACGCCGCCGACGGGGACGTGTACTACTCGGTGCCCGACTTCCCCCGCTACGGCGAGTTGTCCGGGCAGAGCACGGACGAGCTCAAATCGGGCGCGCGCATCGAGGTGGGGGAGCACAAGCGCAGTCCCTTGGATTTCGCCCTGTGGAAGGGCGCCAAACCGGGTGAGCCCCATTGGGAGAGCCCGTGGGGACCGGGACGGCCCGGCTGGCACATCGAGTGCTCGGCCATGTCGCACAAGTACCTGGGCGAGACCTTCGACATCCACGGTGGTGGTTCCGACCTCATCTTCCCGCATCACGAGAACGAGATTGCCCAGTCCGAGGGCGCCTTCGGCTCCTTCGCCCGCTACTGGAGGCACTCCGGGATGCTGAACTGCGGCGGCGAGAAGTTGTCCAAGTCGCTGGGCAACGTGATCACCATCCGGCGCGTGGCCGAGACACACGACCTGGAGGCGCTCCGCCTTCTGCTCATCAGCGTGCACTACCGCAGCCCGGCCGCGTTCACCTTGGCCCGCGATGCTGCTGGCGGCCCGGCCTACCCGGACCTCGACGAGGCCGAGTCGCGCCTCGACTACTTTTACCGGACCCTGGAACGCCTGGACGGGTACGTGAAGACGCTGGGCAACCCGCCCTCGCCGCCGCCCAGCGCATTGGCCACGCGTTTTGGCGAGGCCATGGACGACGATTTCAACACCGCCGCGGGGATCGGCCACCTCTACGACGCGTTCGTGCTGGCCAATAAGCTGCTCGACGATCCCAAGGCGGCCCCCAAGGCTGAGCGGCAGAGCATGCTATGTGCCCTGGCGCGCGACGCGCGCGTGGTGGGGCAGACGCTGGGGATCATGTTGCGGCCCCCGGTCGAGTTCCTTTCGGCCCGGCGCGCGCGTCTGTGCGCGCAAAGAGACATCGACCCGCAGGCCGTGGAGGCCAGCATCGCTGAACGCGTGGCGGCCCGGGCGGCCAAGGACTTCCAGCGCGCCGACGAGATCCGCGCCGGCCTCAAAGCAAAGGGCGTGGAGCTGATGGACAGCCCCGGGGGCACCACGTGGCGCGTGATGTAGCGAGTGCCTGGTCAGCTCTTGTTCTCACCCTGTGACAAATAGGCCAGGATGACGTCGTCCAGGCTCTGATTCGCCGTTCCTGCGGCGGGGCGGGGCGGCGGCGGGGGTGCGGCCACGCGGGGCGCGGGCGAATCGTCGGTCTGGACGGGGGCCGGCGTGGCGCCCTGACGGACCGCGGCCAGGTCGGGATGGCTGCCCTCCCGCACCACGTACGGCGTCGCGCTGGCCGGGCGGCGCACGCGCGGCGGCGGGGCCACGGGGTTGGGGTTGGGCGTGGGATGGGTTCCTCCCACCGCGACCCGACGCTGAACCACCACCGGAACCACCGGTCGCGCCGGCGTGACACCCGGCCGATTAGGGACGGCGGCGCTGCCGATTTCACGCGTGGGACGACGGAAGGTGTAGGTCCCGGGGCCAGGCACGATGGGACGGGTGTGATGCAGCGGAAGTCGTTCGGGCACGGGCGCCTGGTCGGGTGTGGAGGGCGGGGCCGCATCCAGATCCAGAACAGACCTCGGCGCCGATGCGGCCGTCTCATCGGGCGCTATCGCGGCCCGCGTCTCAGCCGAAGCATCCGACTCGGGAGGCTGTTGTGCAGGGGAGGGATGGGGCGCCGGTTGGTCGCCCCCTGTCTCCGCCGCGCCGAAGACCTCTCCTCTGCCGGCAAAGAAGCTCACCAACTTGTCGTCGAAGGCCGCCTGCTTGAGATCCTTAAGGATCTGCTTATGTTGGGCCTGCATGAGGCCGCGCACCTGATCCTCATCCGTGGCGCCATCGTAGTCGCATTTCTTGGTGGCGAGGATGCTCCCCTCGTAGAACAGGTGAGTGAACAGGTGTGGGTTGGCGGGGCCCGAGTCCTCGGTCTGCACGTGGAAGACGTGCCCGCGATACTTCACGTTGTGGTTGTAGCCAAGCAGCGGGCTGCGCGAGCTTTTGCCCATGCGGGCCCAGTATACGCTGGCCACCCGTGTGCTAAAATCTTGCTCAGGCGCCCTGATGGTGAACGTCACGGCCACCAAAATTCGCGATAACACGCGTGATCGCTCCGCGTCGGCGGGTGTGGGGCGCCCCTACGCCGGTTACCTGATCAGCTACCCGACGATCGGCCGCGGAATGGTGATCTTCCGCGATCCGAACGGTCACCGCATGGTAACGACGCCAGTGCGTCGCGTCCTTGGCGAGTTTGGCGCTGCGGATATCTACGTCGAGACCGAGAACTCGGTTTACCGTTTGCGTTTTCGCTCCGGATCGTCGGCCTTGGACGCGGCCAAGGCAGCGGCGGCGAGATAACACCCGGTGAAAAGCTGACGCGTACACCGCGCCTGCCTTCCAGCAGGCGCGCCGGATCGTGGCGCGTGCAACCGCCGCGGCGTGGAACACGGGTTGCTTTCCGAGGCGGTATGCGCTCCGTACCGTGCTACTCTCCTCCGTCAATCCGCATGGTCCGTCATGCATTGATTCTTGCTGCAGGTCGCGGTCGCCCAGTGGGCGATCCGCATTCCCCCAACTGTCTTTCACCTCTGGGAGGAGTTCCGCTCATCTTGCGGACGCTTCGCCTCCTAGGCGCGAGTGGCATTCGCAAGGCGGCCATCACGGTCGGATGGCAGGGTGCGGCTCTACGGCGCAGCGTCGAGGCCATGTGCGCGGCGGAGCGTGGCCTGCCGGAAATGGTCTTCTTCGAGAACGCGAATTGGGAGGGCCCCAATGGCCTCTCGGTTCTGGCGGCGCGTACGTTCATCACCGAGCAGACACTGCTGGTGATGGCCGACCAGATCGCGGCGCCCCACCTCGTGCGCGAGCTCGTGAAGCTCTCGGCGCCTTCAGATCTCACGGCTCTGGCCGTGGATCGCGACTTGTCCCGCGTGTTCGACTTCGACGACGCCACCAGGGTTCGGCTCGCCGGGGGCGAGGGCTCGCCTCGCGTAATCGACATCGGCAAGTCTCTGGGCGTGCATGACGCCGTCAGCACGGGGTTGTTCGTCATGTCCCCCTCGCTGCTCGATTGCCTGGACACTCTGGCCATGAAGGCGCCGCCTTCGCTGACCGAGGGCGTGGCAGAGGCGGCTCGAAGGGGGCTGGTCATCGCCCACGACGTGGCGGGTGCGCTCTGGCAGGACGTGGACTCGGCCGAAATGCGCCTGCACGCCGAGTGGCTGCTGCGGGTGTATGGCGACGAATTGCGCTATCCCGAGGTGCGCGGCACGGCGCGGGCCAGCGCCACGGACACCCTGGCGCTGATCGAGCGCCTCTTGGCTCAGAAGGACGCGCCTCGCTACACGCTGTTCAATCCGGGGCCAGTCATGACCTCGGCCCGGGTCAAGGCGGCCCTCGTTCACTACGACGTCTGCCATCGCGACGACGATTACTCGGGCGTGGTGCGCCGGCTGCAGAAGAAGCTGCGCCCCGTGTTTGGCGCTTCGCCCGAGCACGAGATGCTGCTGGTCACCGGCTCGGGGACCGCCGCCATGGAGATGGCCATCTCCTCTGCGGTGCCGCCCAACAAGAAGATCCTCACCGTCCAGAACGGTGCCTTTGGCGAGCGCCTGGGCGAGATTGCGGATCTGCATCGCTTGCCGCACGTGCCATTGCGCTGCAATTGGGGGTGCTTGCCCGAGCCGGCGGCGGTGGAGGCAGTCTTGGCGGCCGACTCCGAAATCGCCGCGGTGGCCATGATTCACCACGAGACCTCGGTCGGCCTGGTCAATCCCGTGGGTGCGGTCGGCCGGCTGTGCCGAGCCCGCAACGTGACCCTCATCGTGGACGCGGTTTCTTCCCTGGGCGTCGAGGATCTGGATGTGGTCCGTGACAACGTGGACATCTGCTACTCGTCCGCGAATAAGTGCCTGCATTCTTCCTCGGGCGTGTCGTTCTTGTGCGTGGCCCCCACGGTCTGGCCACGCATCGAGCAGATTCCGCCTCGCGTGTACTACTTGGATCTGCGCCGTTATCGGCGCTACCTGACCGAGTTGGCCCAGACGCCCTTCACGCCCGCCGTGTCGTCGTTCTTCGCGTTGGAGACCGCGTTGGACGAGCTCTTCGAGGAGGGTGGGGTGGCGGCTCGGCGCGAGACCTACCGCCGGCGGAACCTGCTTATCAGGCGTGTCCTGACCGACTTGGGGTTCCAGTCCTTGACCAATACCGGACGCGAGTCGCACACCATCGTAACCATGCGTGTGCCCTCCACCGTGTCCGTGGACGATCTGTACGCGCGCATGAAGGAGCGGGGGTTCATCATCTACCGCTGCAAGGGGGCCTTGGGCGCGGAGCACATCCAGATCTCGAACATGGGTGACCTGCCCGACGCCACCATCGACGCCTTTCTGGCCGCCATGTCCGAAGTGGTGGGCAGCGCCCGTGATGCTGTTCGGGTCAAGGACCGGGGCCGGCTGCGTTCCGTCTAGTCGTTCCTCGAGAGCGCGACATCGGGCCGGCTGCGCCTGTCGTGCGGGCGCTCCGGGGCCCTTTTCCGAAGCGAGGCGCCGATTCCCTACCGGGACAGGTGTATTTCCCTCTTGACACCCTCCGCCCAGGCGTCTATCACTCTTACGTAAACGTAAGGGTTTGATTGATGGCCGAGAACACCAGCGTACCGAGCCTGAGCCTCCTCAAGGTGGGGGATATGGCGCGACGCACCGGAAAGAGTGTGCGGGCCATCCACCTTTACGAGGAGCTGGGCTTGCTCTCCCCCGCGGTCCGCTCCAAGGGCGGCTTTCGGATGTACTCGGCGGATGGCGTCAAGCGCATCGAGTGGATTCAGAAGCTGCAGGACATGGGCTTCTCGCTCACCGAGATCAAGGCGTTCCTGCGCGTGTGGGAGGAGACGGCCACCGCGCCCGCGGCCATGGCCACCGTGCGTGAGATCTTCAAAGAGAAGCTGCGCGAGACGCGCGAGACGATCGAGCGCTTGACCCGGTTGGCGGACGAGCTGTCCGCCAGCCTCCATTACTTGGAAGGCTGCCGCTCCTGTCATCCTGACCAGCATCAGAGCGGGTGCTGCACCTGTGGCCACCAAGGCCACCACGGCAACGTCCCCATGCTGGTCGACGGAATAGCGAAGCGTTGAACATGGCTCCCAAACTCCCCATCTACATGGACAATCACGCGACCACCCCCGTTGACCCGCGTGTGCTCGAAAGCATGCTGCCGTTCTTCCGCGAGGAATTCGGCAACGCCGCCAGTCGGTCGCACGTGTTCGGTTGGAGCGCCGAGAAGGCCGTGGAGGAGGCGCGCGAGAAGGTCGCCGCGCTGATCGGTGCGCAGGGCAAGGAGATCGTGTGGACCTCGGGTGCCACCGAGTCGGACAACCTGGCCATCAAGGGCGCGGCCGATTTCTACCGCGACAAGGGCAATCACATCATCACCGCCAACACGGAGCACAAGGCGGTGCTGGACACGTGCAAGCGCCTGGAGAAGTCAGGCTTCGAGGTGACCTATCTGCCCGTGGAGCGCGACGGGCGGGTGAGCCCGCAGGCCGTGGGCGCGGCCCTGACCGACAAGACCATCGTCGTGTCGATCATGTTGGCCAACAACGAGATCGGCACTCTCAACCCGGTGGACGAAATCGGCCGCATGGTGAAGGCACGCGGGGCCGTGTTCCACATCGACGCGGTTCAGGGCGTGGGCAAGGTTCCCTTTGACGTCAACGCCAGCCACGCCGACCTGGTCTCCCTCTCGGCCCACAAAATGTACGGCCCCAAAGGTGTGGGCGCGCTGTACGTGCGCCGCAAGCCGCGGGTGAGGATTACGCCCATCATCGACGGGGGCGGGCACGAGCGCGGTATGCGCTCGGGCACCCTCAACGTGCCGGGCATCGTGGGCTTCGGCCGTGCCGCCGAGATCTGCGGCCAAGAGCTGGCCGGCGAAAGTGTGCGGCTGCTTGCCATGCGCGAGAGGCTGCGCAAGGGCATCGAGGCGCGCGTGAGCCACACGGTCATCAACGGCTCGCTCGAGCACCGTCTGCCGGGCAGCCTCAACATGAGCTTCGAGTACGTGGAGGGCGAGGCCCTGATGATGGCGCTCAAGGATGTGGCCGTGTCGTCCGGATCGGCGTGCACATCGGCTTCGCTCGAGCCGTCCTACGTGTTGCGCGCCATGGGCGTGCCGGAGGAATTGGCCCACACGTCGATTCGCTTCGGACTGGGGCGCTTCAACACCGAGGAGGAGGTGGACTACGTCATCGACTTGGTGGCCCGCAAGGTGGCCGCCCTGCGCGAGATGTCGCCCTTGTGGGAGATGGCGCAATCCGGAGTCGATGTCCACAGCATCAAATGGGCGAGTCAGCACTGAGCACGGGTCACCGATCCCCACGCGAATAGAAGGAAACCTATGGCATACAGCGACAAAGTCATCGACCACTACGAGAACCCTCGCAACGTGGGCAGTCTGGACAAGGACGCGCCCGATGTGGGAACGGGGCTGGTGGGCGCGCCCGCGTGTGGCGACGTGATGAAACTGCAGATTCGGGTGGGCAACGATGGCGTCATCGAAGACGCCAAGTTCAAGACCTTCGGTTGCGGGTCGGCCATCGCCTCGTCGTCGCTGGCCACCGAATGGATCAAGGGCATGACCATCGACCAGGCCATGCAGGTCAAGAACACGCAGATCGTCGAGGAGCTGAATCTGCCACCCGTGAAGATCCACTGCTCCGTGTTGGCCGAAGACGCCATCAAGAGCGCCATCGCCGACTACCGGCGGAAGCAAGGCAAGCCAAGCGGCAACGCCTGAGAGGGACCCATGGCCATCCAAGTTACCGAACGCGCGATTCAGGAGATCAAGAAGGCCGCCGCCAAGCGCGCCACGCCGCCCAAGGGGTTGCGGGTGGGCATTCGCGGCGGCGGTTGCACGGGGTTCTCGTACCTCTTCGAGTGGTCCGACACGGAACCTCGCGCCGAGGACCAGGTGCTGTCTTTCGAGGCCGGCCAGGTGAAGGTGCTCATCGATCCCAAGAGCCTGGTGTTCCTCGACGGCTCCACGCTCGACTACGCCACCAGCCTCATGGCCCGCGGCTTCAAGTGGAGCAACCCCAACGTGAAGTCGACCTGCGGTTGCGGCGAGAGCGTCCAGTTCTAGGCGTCTGCCCCATGATCTGTTGGTCCTGCGAGAAGAACGCCGGTGACGGGATGCTGTGTGCGGCTTGCGGGGCCATTCAGCCCCCGGACCGCGGCGCAGACCACTTCCAGGTCTTGGGGCTGCAACCGAGGTTTGACCTCGACCCGGCCGAGATCGAGCGCCGCTACAAGGAGCTGACCAAGGTCCTGCACCCGGACCGCTTCGCGCGAGCCGATGCGCGCGCGCGGCGAGCCTCCCTCGAACGTTCCGTGCAGCTCAACGACGCTTGGCGCACTCTGTCCGAGCCCGTACGGCGGGCGGAGTACCTGCTCCAGCGCCGGGGCATCGACGTGGGCGAGGCCGCGGGGGACAGGCGCAAGGAGGGGGCGGCCAAGGCCACGCAGCCCGTCTCTCCGGCCCTGCTCATGGAGGTCATGGAGCTGCGCGAGTCTTTGGCCGAGGCCCGCGCCGCGGGCGATCTCAAGGAAGTTGGTGCCCTGGCCGCGTCGGTCAAGGGACGACAGGATCAGGCCATGGTCGCGGTGGCCGAAGAATTTGCCAAGCCTGAGCCCGATCTCGGCGCCCTCGCGTCTCGCCGGGTGTCGGTGCGCTATTACCGTCGCTGTCTGGAAGAGGCACAGGCCAGCCAGGAAGCCCACGAAGACGCCTCACCCCCGAGCGACTGACCATGCCCGTAGATGCGCTGTTTGACATTTCCGAGCCCGGTGAATCCCAGCTCAAGGAGGTCTGCCGCGGGCGCGCCGTGGGCATCGATCTGGGAACCACCAACTCACTGGTCGCCTACGTGCAGGCCGGCCAGCCGCTGTGCCTCGAAGACGAGCGCCAGGGGGCTCTTCTGCCCTCGATTGTCCACTATGCGGCGGACGGCGGTGTGGTGGTCGGGCAGCCGGCGGGCGAGCTGGCTGCCTCCGCGCCCCAGGACACCATCGCCTCGGTGAAGCGCTTCATGGGCCGCGGGCCCAAGGACGCCGAGGCCACGCGGCGGCTCACGCCGTATGAGTTCGCGCCCGGTGCGGCCGAGGATCCGGTGGTGCGTTTCTCCGTCGCGGGCGGACGCCGCACGGTCACGCCCGTGGAGGTTTCGGCGGAGATCTTGCGCGCTCTCAAGGCGCGCGCCGAGGCTGCCCTGGGCGGCGAGCTGGACGGAGCCGTCATCACGGTTCCCGCGTATTTCGACGATGGGCAGCGCCAAGCCACGCGGGATGCGGGCCGCTTGGCAGGTCTGGAGGTCATGCGCCTGCTCAACGAGCCCACGGCCGCGGCCCTGGCCTACGGTTTGGACAAGCAGGCCGAGGGAACCTTCGCCGTGTTCGACTTGGGCGGCGGCACGTTCGACATCTCGATCCTCAAGCTGGAGGGCGGGGTCTTCGAGGTGAAATCCACGGGCGGCGATTCGGCCCTGGGCGGCGATGATTTCGACCGGGCCCTGGCCGGCCACTTGCTGCGGCAGATGGGCATGCCGGAGGACGGGGGCGGGGACCGGGCCTTGGTGCGGCGGGTTCTGGACGCGGCCCGGGCGGCCAAGGAGGCTTTGACCACGGCCGAGGTGACCGAGGCCGCGGTCCTGCGACCCGACGGCGCCACGTGGACCGGACGGATCACCCGGGCCGAATTGGAAGCCCTCGTGCAGCCCGTTCTCGATCGGTGTGCCCCGCCAGTGCGGCGTGCCTTGCGCGATGCCGGCGTGGAGGCGCCCCAGCTCTCGGGGGTGATCCTGGTGGGCGGCGCCACCCGCATGCCGCTCGTGCGCGGCTTCGTGGCCCGCCTGTTCGGCCGGCAACCCTTGGCCGACATCGATCCCGACCAGGTCGTGGCGCTGGGCGCGGCGGTGCAGGCCGACTTGCTGGCCAGTGGCGGGCGCGAGGACGTGGTCCTCATGGACGTGGTGCCGCTGTCGCTCGGCCTGGAGATGATGGGTGGCGTGGCCGAGAAGCTCATCCATCGCAACACGACGGTTCCTTGCGGCGCCGTTCAGACCTTCACCACGTACGCCGACAATCAGACCGGCTTCGATTTGCACGTGGTGCAGGGCGAACGCGAGCTGGTGGCCGATTGCCGTTCGCTGGCGCGCTTCAAGCTGACCGGAATCCCGCCCATGCCCGCCGGCTTGGCCCGCCTGCAGGTCACCTTCATGGTGGACGCGGACGGCATCCTCAACGTGTCGGCCCGAGAGCAGACCACGGGCAAGGAATCCTCGATCCGGGTCAAGCCCAGCTACGGCCTGACCGACGACGAGGTTGAACGCATGATCCGTGAGTCCTTTGCCCACGCGCAGGAGGACATGGGCGAGCGCTTCGTGGCGGTGGAGCGCGTTGAGGCCGAGCGCATCTTGAGCGCCACGCGCGCTGCCCTCGCCACCTCGGGTGACCTGCTGGCCCCGGGCGAGCGCGAGGCCATCGAGGCGGCCATGAACCGACTCGATGAAGCCAAGGCGGGGACGGATCACCTGGCCATTCGCGCGGCCATCGGTGCTCTGGACGGCGCGTCCAAGGAATTCGCCACCCGGCGCATGAACCAGGCGCTGGAGAAGGGCCTGCGTGGCCAAGGGATCGACGCCATCGAGAAGAAGGTGGAAGGCTGATGCCTAGCGTTCGGTTTGAGCCCGATGGAATCGAGATCGAGGTGCCCGCGGGGACGACGATTCTCCAGGCGGCTGAGAAGGCTGGAGCCAAGCTCGGCTCAGCGTGCGGCGGGGTGTGTGCCTGCTCGACCTGCCACGTGTACGTGAAGGAAGGGCTCGACGAGCTGTCTGAGATGGAAGACCGCGAGGCGGACGCGCTCGACAAGGCCTTCGACGTTCGCCCTGATTCGCGTCTCGGCTGCCAGGCGCGGCTGGCCGAGGAGCGTCGCTACGTGGTCGAGATCACCCGCGAGAGTCGCAACACCTTCTTCGACGAGCACCCCGAGCAGCGCGACAAGTAGTCGCGCCTTGGGGCTGCTGCTATTCGGCTATTCCTCTTCCTCGGCCGCCACTTTGGCTTCGGCGACCACCTTGTCCATCAGATGGCCAGGCAGTTCCTCGTAGTGCGAGAACTCGAGTGAGAAAGCGCCCCGACCGCCGGTGATGGAGCGCAGATCCGAGGAGTACTTCAGCGTCTCGGACATAGGCACGGTGGCGCGGATGATCTGTTGGTGGCCGTTGGATTCCATGCCCTCCACGCGTCCACGGCGCTGGTTGAGGTCGCCGATCACGTCGCCCATGGTGTCATCGGGGCAGGTCACGGTGATCTTCATAACCGGCTCCAGCAGACAGGGCTTGGCCTGCTTGAAGGCTGCTTGAAAGCCTTTGGAGCCCGCGATCTCGAAGGAGCGCGAGTCCGAGTCCACGTCGTGGAACTTGCCGTCGAAGAGGCGCACCTTCACGTCGGTGACCGGGTAGCCGGCCACCACCCCCCTGCCCATGCGGTTGCGCATGCCCTTCTCGATGGCGGGAATGAACTGGCGTGGAATGGCGCCACCTACGATGGCGTCCTCGAACTCGAAGCCACCACCGCGCGGCAGGGGCGAGATGTCGATGTAGCAGACGCCGTACTGGCCGCGGCCGCCGGTCTGCTTCTTGTGCTTGCCCTCTACGTTCTTCGCCATCCCTTTGATGGTCTCGAGGTAGGGGATTTTCGGGGGCAGCAGCTCCACTTCCACGCCCATGCGGTGCAGGCGATCCACGACCACCTCGACGTGGAGCTGGCCGGTGCCGCCCACGAGGATGGCTTTGGATTGGGCGTCGTGGATCACCTTGATGGCCACATCGGAATCAATGATCTCGTTCAGCTTGACCGCGACCTTGTCCTCGTCGCCCTTGGACTTGGGTTGCAGGGCGTAGGTGATGAGCGGCGCGGGAATGTTGGGGCGGGGCAGGGCGAAGGGCGCTTTGTCGTCGGCCAAGGTGTCGCCGGTCTTGGTGGTCTTAAGTTTGGCCACCGCCACGATGTCCCCCGGGAAGGCCTCGCTCACCTGCTCGCGCATCTTGCCCTGCACGACGTAGAGTTGGCCCACCCGCTCCTTGCTGTCATGGTTGGCCGACAGGAGCGTGACGTCGCCCGTGAGTCTGCCGGACAAGACGCGGAGCATGGACAGCCGACCGATGTCCGAGGTCACGGTCTTCCACACGTAGGCGGACACGGGAGCCGCCGCATCGGGCAACCGCTCGGCGGGCTCCTTGCCGGCCGTACCCTTCCAGGGCGGGCGCTCGGCCGGCGAGGGGAAGTTGTCGACCACGAGATCGAGCAGCGGTTGGACGCCGAGGCACAGACCTGGCGCGGCTGCCAACACCGGAATGACCGCTTGCTTGCGCACGCCCTGGGCCAGTCCGCGCTGAGCGTCCTCGTCGGTGAGCGTGCCGGAATCCAGGTATTTCTCCAGGAGGAGGTCGTCGCTCGATGCGATCGCCTCCAGGAGGAGCTCGCGTGCTTTCTTGGCCGCCTCCTGCATGTCGGCCGGGACCTCTCCCGCCTTCACCTCGCGCCCGTCGTTGGTGAAGCGCAGGGCCTTCATGGACAGAAGGTCGACCACGCCGGCGAAGTCGGCCTCCTGCCCGATGGGGAGCTGCACGGGAACGGCCTTGTTGGACAGCTTCTCGCGTACCTCGGTCAGGGCGGCTTGAAAATCGGCCCGTTCGCGGTCGAGCTTGGAAATGAGCACGCAGCGGGCAAGCCCCAACTCGTCGCACATGGCCCACGTGCGTTCCGTGTAGACCTGAACGCCGTCGGATGCGGCCACCACCACCACGGCCGCGTCGGCCACATCCAGCGCCACCCGCGTGTCCACCAAGAAGTTGCCGTTGCCCGAGGTATCGAGGAGGTTGATCTTGCTTCTTTTCCACTCCACGTGGCCGGTGGCAGCGAAGACGGTCGTCTTGCGCTTCTGCTCCTCGGGTTCGAAATCGAAGTTCGAGGTGTCGTCGTCCACGCGTCCCAGTCGCTGGGTGGACTTGGCGCAGAACAGAATAGCCTCGGCCAAGGTGGTCTTCCCGGCTCCGCCGTGGCCGACCAGTGCAACGTCCCGAATCTCGTTCGTCGCGTAGCTCTTCATGTTGACCTTTCTGTAGACCGCTACACCGTGCCTAACCCAGCCTCGAAGAGATACTTCGCTTATAATTCAGCCTCGCGTTGAAGTCGAGCGCTCCCGTGGCCGAGGGCCGACGACGAACAGGCTCGCGCGCGACGAAGCCGGGGGGCAGGGCCCGCCGCCGCGAGACAGGCCTCGCCACGCGCGGGCGGGCGTCGCCGCTCCAGGCGTCACGGGGGGCTTTTCTTGATGTGGGGCACGGGGCTATGCTGGCCCTTGTCCACGCACACCGCCCCGGGGACCCTTGACAAGGAGCAGCCCATGGTTCGTCGCACCGCCACCTGGATCGTTGTGGCCACTTCGGCATTCGCGTTCGGCTGCGTCGGTGGCCGCACTGAATTGGAGTCGCCAAGCGAGCAGGACGCCTCGGCCCAGCTGAGAATGGACGCGGGATCGTCGACGGACGGCCTACGGCTCGACGGCCAAACCAAGCTCGATAGCGTGGGTGGGCCCACGGATGCGGGGCGGATGGATACTCGTTCCGTCACACCCGATGCAGCACCGGACACGCGCCTTCCCGTGGATACGCGGCCGCGTGTCGATTCGCGGCCTGCGGTGGACAGCCGCGTTCCGGCGGACACGCGCGTTCCGGTGGACAGCCGCGTCCCGGTGGACACGCGCGTTCCGGTGGACAGCCGCGTGGATGCGCAGATCGCGTGTGCGCAGGGTGGCGCGTGCACCACGAGCTGCACGACCACGTGCAACGTCATCGGAACCATGACCTGCACTTGCCTGCGCGGCTCTCTCCAATGTGGAAGCTGCGAGATCCCGCCTGTCGTCATCAGCGAGACCCGCTGTCCCGAGGGCGCCTCAGGGAGCGCCTGCGGCCGATCTGGAACGATGTGCTCCGGTGGCGCCGACGGACAGACGGGCTGTCTGTGCGTCGCCGTCCCGCCAAGCAGCACCAGCATCTGGTTGTGCCTCTGATTGGGGACGACGGCCGATCACTCGGCCGCCCCTCGCATGCGCCAGGCAACATCAGCATGGGGGGGGCCGACACGGGGGCCGCCTCGAAGCTCGGCAGCCTCGCCGGGTGTTCAGCCGAACGTCGCGATGGGACCTTGGGTGGCGTGCACGGCGCTCAAGTAGTCGGCAGGGGCGATGATGATCTGTGTCCCGCGAATGCCCGCCGAGACCGAAACCACGTCGAAGAGCTGGATGGTCTCGTCGACGAATACGGGGTAGTCCTTCTTGCAGGCCAGCGCCGTCACACCGCCGCGGATGTAGCCGGTCAGCGGCTGAACCTCTTTGAGCGGCACCGTGGCCGTGCTGCGATTCCCCGATAGGCGGGCCAGAGCCTTGAGGTCGAGTTGAGCACTCCCGGGTAGAACCGCCAGGAGAACCCCGGTTCTGTCGCCGCGAACCACCAGCGTCTTCCAGACCTGGTCGAGGGGCAGGCCGACCTTTTTGGCGACGGTCTCGGCGGACAGATCCGATTCGTCGACCTCGTACTCGCGCAATTCGAACTTGATGCCCATTCGTTCCAGGATGCGGGCGGCGTTGGTCATCATCGGAATTCCCTCTTAATCTTAGGGCGGCAGCAGCGGTCTGGACCAAGGAATCCAATCCGCAAGATTGGCATCCTAAGGCCGAGATGATCGACGACGACTTGCATGCGCTGTCGGCCACAACGGCCTTCGACACCGACGGGAGAGCGATTCGGCTGGCCGATCTGTGGCGCGTACGCACGGTGGTGCTGGTCTTCGTCCGTCACTTCGGCTGCGTCTTCTGCAAGCAGCAGGTGGCCGAGCTGAAGAGCGTGGCGCCGCAAATCGAGGCCCGCGGCGTCGATCTGGTCGTGGTGGGCAACGGCACGGTGAGCGAGGCTCGACGCTTCCAGGAGGAACAAGGGATCGGCTTTCGCCTTCTCACCGACCCCTCGGGGCGCGCCTACCGCCAGGCTGGCATGCGGCGAGGGCTGGCCACGGTGGTGGGCCCCAGTGTTCTGGGCCGCGGACTGGTGGCTTTCGCGCGCGGCTTTCGCCAGACCGAGGTGCTTGGCGATCCGCTGCAGCAGGGTGGGGTGCTGGTGGTCGCGGCGGGCGGGCAGGTGATCTTTCGTTACATCAGCCGGCGCGCGGGGGACCACCCCTCGACCACGGCTCTGATCGCATCTCTCAATTCCGGGGTGGTCGCTCCGGCAGCGGGCGACCGGGCGCACACATAGGAGACGTCAATGGCAGACCTACGCACGACTTACATGGGGGTTCCGCTAGCCAATCCAATCCTGGTGGGGTCGAGTTCTCTGTCCAAGAAGATCGACACCATTCGGGTCCTGGAAGACGCGGGTGCGGGAGGCCTGGTGGTGAAGTCGCTCTTCGAGGAACAGGTGCAGCTAGAGGAGGAGGAATTCCGCAGCCGTTTGGGCGAGTACGACCTGGGCTTTGCCGAGGCCATGAGCATGTTCCCCAAGATGGAATACGGCGGGGCCAAGCAGCACCTGTACTGGGTGGGGGAGGCGCGCAAGGCGGTGAAGATGCCCCTCTTCGCGAGCATCAATTGCACCACCAAGGTGGCGTGGGGGGAATACGCCAAGCAGCTCGAGAGCACGGGTGTAGATGGCATCGAGCTGAATTTCTACTCGCCTGCCCTGGACCCGGCGGTGTCTGCCGCGGACATCGAACGGCGCGAACTGTCGGCCCTGGAGAGGGTGCGGGGAGCCGTGAAGATCCCCATCGCTGTCAAGCTGCACCCCCACTACACCAGCCTGATGAACGTCGTGTCGCGCTACGAAAAGGCGGGGGCCAATGCCTTCGTGCTCTTCAACCGCCTCCTGCAGCCAGACATCGACGTGGACGCGCAGGCGCACCACTCGGGCCTCACCCTGAGCAATCCCGGCGAGTCGCTGCTGCCCTTGCGATGGGTGGCGTTGCTCGGTGACCGCGTCAAGGCCGACTTGGCGGCCAGCACGGGCATCTGGACAGGGCGCGACGTGGCCAAGATGATCCTGGCCGGGGCCAAGGTCGTGCAGATAGTCAGTGTCCTGTACCGCGAGCAGCCGGCGCACATCCGCAAGATGTTGGCCGATCTGTCGAGCTGGATGGATGCCCAAGGCTATGCGGACCTGAGCGCCTTCAGGGGCAAGCTGGCCCAGAAGCAGGACACGGACGTCTGGTCCTACGCCCGCGGTCAGTACATCAAGGCGTTGGTCGGGGTGGAATAGCCGAATTTCTGATCGCGCGGAGCGCGGCCAGGGCACTCTAGGGGTCGTGAGTCCTGTCGTCCTTTGCTTCCCCAAGCGGGCCCTGGCCGCCCTGGCCTGTTTGCTCCTTTCGATCCCGGCCGCCGCCCAGGAGATGCCGCCCGAGCCGCCTGGTTCCGTCGAGGCTGCGCTCCCGGCCCCGACCCCGCCCGCCCCAGTCGAGGCTGCGCCGACGAGCGTGGCAGGGCCCGGCGAGCCCGCGCAAGCGCCGGCGCCGGTCACCAAGCGCGCTTACGAGGCGCCTCCGCGGGCTGAGACGGACGCCGCCTTCCTGCAACGCGGCTCTTCGGTGGGCGCGGCGCTCTCCATCGGGTACGGCACGGAGAAGTGGTGGACGAGTCACCTGCGCTTCATGGGCGAGCGCGCCTTGCATCCTAACGTCGCACTCTTCGCCCACCTGATGTGGCCAATCCTGGCGGTGGACGAGCCCATCAAGACCTTCCGTGCCCGGAGCTGGACCTTTCTTGGCTTGGTGGGGCCGCAAGGCATTCTGGGCGCCCCGGACTGGCCCGTGCGTCCCTTTTTGCGCCTGGGCATCGGGTTGCAGTTGGTGGTCTCAGAGGTCGAATTCCGCACCGGCGGGCAAGGCGAGACGTACAGCACCACGGCGGTCGTGGGCACGGCCGCGGCGGGCCTACCCATCCGGCTGACGCGAAGTCTCTCGTTGCAGCTCGAGGGCGAAACCGGCTGGTCCAAGTCCTTCAATCCCGGCCTGGTGGCGGACGCCACGACCCGCGCGAACTCGACCTTACGCCGCGCCAGCGTCGGCGTGCTGTTCGGCCGCTAGCTGCCCGCGCAGCAGGACCCGGATCTCGGCACACACGGCGTCGAAGACGACCATCTCGATTTGGTCCCGTCCGCCCTCACCCAGCGACTCGAAGGTGACGGCCATGCGCACGCTGCCTTGTAGCTGTATCGCCGCCACCACCCGGCATCGCCCCGAGACCTCCAACCCTCGCGCCAGACTGAGCCGGAAAGCCCCGACGGTCCCCACGGGCGGGGACTCCCCCACCAGGGCCGACAGGCCAGACACGCTCAGGTCCTGCGTCAGTGAGGCCACCTTGCAGTCTTGCAGCTCGAATTCGACGGGCATGGCGCGCGCCACGCGCACCGCCTGCCGCACGTGCCCCGTCCCGCGTATTTCCAGGCGCTGCGCCGTTACCAGTAGTGAGCTCAACTCCGCCCGCCCCTGCAGATAATGGGGCACAAGCTCCGGACTCAGCTCGCCCCTCCTCGCCAGTTCGTGCCACATGCAGAACTTCGCCAACCACTGGGTCAACTTGATCGTGACCATCGTCTCTCCTCGGCTTCTCTCGGGCAGTGCACCGCTTCCCACCTGTACTCGACAGATCAGGCTCGGAGCCTGAGCCCAGGCGGACAACGGACCATGTCGTCCTCACCCCGGAGGCGCTCGGGAGAGGGCCAGCGAGGCCCGGAGCTGGATCACCCGTCGAGAACGCCCTGGTACAGCTCGCGTTGCGTCGCGGTAACCAGATACGAGTTGTGCCACAGAAGGACGAAGTCGCCGCCGAAACGTCTGCAGGTACGCTTCAGGGAAAGCATCGCGTCCAGGGCCGCCGCTCCCTCTCCCAGGTCCATGTAGGCGGGATCGACAACACTGCATTCCATGACGATGAGCGGACGTTCGCGTACCCGGAGTGGCTGCTGCGAGGCTAGGTCGAAGGCGGGGAACTCATGGCAGGTCCCGCAACGAAACCCGGGCCGCTCGGGAAAGCCCAGCGTGGAATCGTAGGCGAGACCGGCGTCGTTCCAGTGGCGGATGGTGCCGGGGGTTTGCCAACGAAGGTAGTGCTGCCGGCCGCCCCAGGCGGGCTGGCGGATGCCGTGGCGCTCGCACTGCTCGCGAAGTCGCCCGAGCTCGTCCCGCAAAAGCCGGCCGTTGTCGCCGCTGTGATAACTCCCATGCAGGCCGATTTCGTGGCCCCGGGCCGCAATCCGTTGCATGAGGGCGCCGATGAGCGGGTGCTCAAGCGGGTAGTCGCCGTCCACCGGGTCTCGCTTGTCGCTGCATATGAAATAGAAGGCCGAGGTCAGGCCGCGACGCTCGCTCTCGGCCATCATCCAATCGAAGCGGTTGTAGGGATCGCGAGCCAGGTCGCCGGCTTTGACGGACCACCAATCGTGCGCCGTGCGCATGGCAAGGCGAGGGGAGCCACGCCGAAGCAGGTCACCGGCCAGGCGGCGCAGCAGACGGCGACCGCTCAGGAAGGCGTAGGAGAAGGGGGCGTCCACGTCGTGAGTCACGACCATGCGCCACGGGCGTGTCCGCCGCTGCAACCCGGGCCACAGCCTGACCAGCAGAGCCCAGAGAACCTCGACGTATTCGTCCACCAGAGGCCGATGCAGGTTTTCGCGCTGAAACGAGGCCAGCGCGCGAAGTGGAACCCGCCCATGCCGATCCCGCGCCTCACACAGCGCCTCTTCGTAGCGCGTGAGCAGGAAAAAGGCGGTACCGAAGATATCCACGGCCACGTGGATTCGCTCCCCGGATCGAACCAGCACCTCGGACCCGTGGGCGGCCGCGAAGGCGACCGGCAGATCGCTTTCCAGCAGGCGCAGCTCCGCCAACTCGGCTCGCGCGTTCCAAGCATGAGGGGCTGGCACACGCGGGCCGTGCTGCAGCCAGCGCTTCTGCTCCTCGGCGAAGAACACGTCCGCCACTTCGAGGCAGCGCCCTTGGGCCTCGATGCGGACCGCGCCTGGCGGTGCGTGGCCCGCGATCTGGAAGGGAAGCCCAAGAAATTCGCCCAGCACCACGTCCACGATGTAGCGCCGGGCCTCGTTCAACCCGGGTGGCAGACGGACCGTCAGCACGGCGGGACCGCCTTGTGCCGAGTCGGCCAGAGCCGCCCGGCCAGCTTCTGCCATCGTTTGCGCAGCAGCAGACCGAGAGCCATGGGCAGGGGCGGGGCCACCACCAGAGCGTAGCCACGCTGGTGAATCCACGTGTCCATGGTTCGGAGCGGCGCCGAATCGAGCCTGAGCAGGCGGATGAGCAGCCACACCCCGTCCACCCAGAGCAACTTGGACGGCGGTGGCGCGCTCCAGTCGGCCGGCTGATCCAAATCCAGGCAGCGCTTGACGAGGCCGTTCCCAGCCTCGGTGAAGAGCGCGTGCTGCATCCAGAAGCGGGGATTCAGCTCCAGCACGTCATAGGCGCCGCGCACGCCAAGGAACTCCAGCTCGAAGGGCCCGGCGAAATCCAGGCGCTGCAGGATCTGGTTCGTGCGGTCCACCAGCGCCGCGGGGTCGTGCACGGTGGCCACCATGGCCGAGCAGGCAGGGCGTTCGTGCTGGTCCGCGAGCCGCCGAACCACGCACATGGTGTTGCGCGCGGGCTGGCGCGCGTCGAAGAAGCCGCACACCGAGATCACCTCGCAATCGTCGCCGTACCACGGCTGGACCATGAGCCACGACGGAGCCACGCCCGCCTCTTTCGCGGCGACCTGAGCCCGCGCCCAATCGCCCGGACCGCGGCACACCCATCCGCGCGGCAGCTTGTGGCCGCGCCAGGAATGCCGCAGCTTGAGCAGGACCGGATAGGCATCCGGCGCGGGCAGCGTGGGGACCGGCTTCTCGCCGAATGAGGTCAGCCACTCCGCGAAGGCCAACTTGTCGTCGAGCAGCGCGCGCGGGAAGTGGGGCGGATAGAAGCGGAGCTTGGGGTTGCCGATATGGCGGCCCAGGGACTCCTCCTCGGTGAAGAGGAGGCGCGTGTCCTCCTGACTCGAATCCAGGTCGCCACAGAAGGGGAGGGGGAAGGTGCGAGCCCTCTCCGTGGTGAAGAGTCTCACCCCGAGGCGCTGACAGGCCGTGTGGAGCGACCAGGCGTTGATGCTGGAGGAGAACGTGATCGCGCGCATGCGTCACTCCAGCTCTACCACGCAGGCAATGCGCTCTGCCTCGCGCCACGACAGGCCCTCGTAGAGTCGGGGCACGACGAGCGGCGCGAGACGGACGAAGGGGTTGGGGAGCCCACGCAGGCGCCGGCTGTAGAGGACATCGATGCGGCCGCCGAACTTGAAGAGGCGCAGGGCCCGGGACCGGATGCCAGCTTGATGGAGCAGGGGCGCGAGCTCGTCGCGCTGGAAAAAGCGCACATCGTAGAGCGCGTCATTCCGCGCCCGTTCGCCGAAGCTTCGCACCAGGGCCTGGTTCTCTCGATTGTGGACCAGGGCAACCATGTGGCGGCGGGTCACCCGGGCCTGTTCACGAATCAGCGCGCACAGGCGTTCGTCGTCGCGGAAGCAGATCCAGAAGCCGTTGTGAAAGCTCAGGTCGACGGATTTGGAGGGCAGGCTGAGCGCGAAGGCATCTTCCCGCTGCAGCTTCAGCCTCGAATCGGGGAAGCGCCTGGCCAGATGGTCGAGCGTCTCTTGCTCGAAGTCGCTGCCCACGACGTCGCCACCCAGCGTGGCCAGATGGCGCGAGTCGCGGCAGCTGCCGCCCGCGATTTCGAGGATGCGCAGTCGCGAGCACGGAAACTGAGAGGCCAGCCAGTAGCCGCAGCGCGGGGGGGCCGCTAGGTACGCTTCCAGATGGCGCACCCAGGCTTGTTTCCAGTACTCGGCTTGGCTCAAGTCCATGGCCATGCTCACCGCCTACTCACGCTCGTACGCGGCCATGAGCCAGTTGGGTCTGCTCACCTTTGGCAGGAGCCGGGCGGCCATGCGGGCCCATTCGCGCAAGTGATCCGGTTTCTCCTCGCGTGCGCCAGGGGAACGGCGGAAGCCACACGTGGGGCATACGAGGTAGTCGTTCCAGGGCGCCGGACGGCGAGCGCGGAGGAAGGACAGAACAGAGCGCTCCGTCCAGCCCGACAGGCGCGTGTGCCGCAAGGTGAAGCCGGGCAAGAGACCCACCATGCGGGCCTCGTCGAAAGAGCGCAAATGGCAGCTCGGGTGTGTGGCGCAGCCGCAGTAGGGGCAGCGGGCGAAGGCACGGTCCTCGCGGTAGGGCACCGTGATGACGATGTGCCGTCGTGCCACCCGGGCGATCTCGGCCAGCGCGGCTTCGTAGGTCCCCCAAGGCAGGTGCTCGATGACCTCGCAGCAGACAACGGCATCGAAGGACCGGTCTGGGAAATCCAGCCTGGCCGCGTGGCCGCGCCGCATGTCGACGCCCCGGCCGCGCGCGTATTCGACTTTCTGGTCGGTGACCTCGATGCCGACCCCGACGATGCCTCTGCGCACGCGCAACTCTTCCAGGAGGACGCCATGTCCGGCGCCCACGTCGAGCAGGCTGGAGGTGCCCGCCGCAATGAACTGCACCGTCTCGCGAATGCGCGCCATCTCGACGGGCGAGGAGCGGATGGTCTTCTCGACGTACTCGGCCACCGACAAGCCACCGTAGTTGGAGCGGAATTCGTCGACGAAACTCATGCTGACCTCCGCAGGCAGCGCAAGTTCAGGAAGAAGAGCACCACGTACATCGCCATGGCCACCAGAGCCACGGCGAACACGGTCGCCGCGATGCCCAAGTGCGCGCGGGCGCACAGGACAACGGCCAAGCCCATGAGGCACACGCGAACCACGTCCCAGATCATCTGCCAGCTCTGCCGTCGATGCACCACCAGATGTGACACGGGCGAGACGATGAGCTGGCTCACGAGCATGGGCGTCAGCGCCGTGAGCAAGATGCCGGCCCTGCTCCACTCCAGCTTGCCGAAGACCGGACCCATGAAGAGCGGTCCGGCCAGGCAGAAGGCGGCCACGGGTAAAGACAGGAGGGCCAGCCGCGCGCTGGACCGCAGGTACAGCCGTCGCAGGGCCGGCCGATCCTGGCGGGCCAGTCGAGCTGCCTCGGCCCAGAAGCCCTGTCCCACGGCGCTGGAGACCAGGCCAACCGGCGCGAGGGCAATCCTTTGGGCCAGGGCAAACCAGCCTATCTCCGCGGCGGAGAAGTGCTGCGCCAGCCAAATGGGCAAAAGTGTCAGCCCGGCCATATTGGCGAGGGAAGCGGCGGAGGAGAGCAGGGAGTCCTTGGCGAAGCGACGCCAGGCCAGGGCCAGGCGCGGGCGACTGAGTCGATGCGCGGCTCGTCGCAGGGCGGGAAGCTGCGTCCTGGCCAGGGGCACAAGGCCCACCCACGGGCCAAGGGCGGCGCTGGCGATCAGCCCGCCGCGAGCCCAGGGGACGAGCGCCAGGCTGAGAGACGCCGTGGCCACGCTTTGGCTGATGCGCGCGCGACCCACGGGACCCAGGTCCGCCTCGCGCACGAACCAGGACTGGAGGATCTGCTGCACGCCCCCCGCCAGCACCGCCACGGGCGCGAGCAGCAGAGCGGGGCCAATCACCTGGGCTGTGTTCCACGACGAGAGGAGGTGTCGTCCCGGGCCTAGCAGCGCGGCGGCCAGGACGCAAAACACGGCCAGGCTCAGGAGGGCGTGCACCATGGCGCCCACGGCCAGCGGGCGCGACGACGCGTTGGGGACAGACCATTCGAAACGCAGAGTGGCGCAGGCCAGGAGCATGCTGACCACCGACGAGAAGAGCGCCAGAGCGGCGAAATCGGACGGGGCATAGACACGGGTCAGGATGGGCGCGGTGGCCAGGGTCAGGGCTTGGCCGAGGACATTGGCGCTGGCCAGTCGGATGACGTTGCGCCCGAAGCGAGACCGGCGATCAGTGCGGAATTGCGTGAGGAGACCCATCGGCGGTACTTGGCGCGCCCCTGCTGACGGAGAGTGTATCGGCTCTCCACCCCGCGCCCAAATCCTCGTCGGTGGTCGCGGTGGGAGGTGGCCTGCCCGCGTGCTGAGGCGTTGGCCAGCAAGATCGCGGGACGCGGGTTTCCCCGGTACAATTCCGCCACCTCGGCTCTGGCCCTGCGCGTGACCGTGACTGCCCGGGCGAGGCGGAGTCGATTGAAGATCCTCGTCATCCATAACCACTACCAGCGGCCGGGGGGCGAGCTTGTGGCGGTTCAGGCGCAGGTGGCGCTCCTGGAGCGGCACGGCCATCAGGTGGTGCCGTGGTTCAGGCACAACGATGCGATTGCGCAGTTCGGGCCGCTTGCGCGGGCTCTCTTCTTTCCCCGGACGGTCTTCGCGGCGCGCGTCTACCAGGTGGGCCTGGACCTCGTGCGCCGCGAGCGCCCTGACGTGGCACACGTCCACAACGTCTTTCCTCTGCTCTCACCGGCGGTCTACTGGGGCCTGAAGGCGGCGCGTGTGCCCGTCGTGCAGACCATCCACAACTTCCGTCTGCTTTGCCCCAATGGCCTCTTCTACACACGGGGCCGCATCTGCGAGCGCTGTAAGTTGGGCAACACCCTGCACGCCGCTCGTTGGCGCTGTTATCGAGACAGCTATGCGTTGAGCGGGCTGTATGCCTTGAGCGTCGGGCTGCATCGCCGGCTGGGCACCTTCGCGCGAATCGACCGCTTCGTGGCCTTGACCAGGTTCGCCGCTGACAAGCTGGTGGAAGGCGGGGTGGCCAGGCCGGAGCAGATCTCCGTGCTGGGCAACTTCCTCCCTGACCCGCTGCCCGAGCCTCTCGGGACCCGGCGGCCCTGGGTCGTTTTCATGGGGCGCCTGTCGGCCGAGAAGGGCCTGGACACGCTGGTCGAGGCCGCGGCGCGGGTACCGGAGCTGCAGTTCAAGATCGTGGGCGACGGGCCCGAGAGGGGACGCGTCGAGGGCCGAACCCGGGGACTGGCCAACGTGGAGGTCGTGGGGCACGTGGCAGGACCAGCCAAATGGGAGTGGCTACGCCAGGCGCGCGCCGTGGTGGTGCCGTCGCTGTGGTACGAGCACTTCCCCTACTCGATCCTCGAGGCCATGTCCTGCGCGACACCCGTCGTGGCCTCGCGGCTGGGCAGCCTGCCCGAGTTGGTCGAGGACGGCGTGTCGGGACTGCTCTTCGAGCCGGGGCGGAGCGAAGACCTGGCCCGCAAGCTGAGCTGGTGTGTCGATGCGAACCGCGCCGCCGCTCTGGGGCAGGCGGCCCGGCGCACCGTGGAGGAGCGCTGGAGCGCGACCCGCCATCACGACGAGCTCATGAGGATCTATGCGCTCACCATCGAGCGGTCCTCGTCGGAAGCCCGGTCTCGATGATGGACAGCATCTTGGCCGCCAGGCTCTCCCGCGTGTACGCCTGAACGGCCGGCATGAGCGGCGCGTAGGGCAGGGGCCGGCCGTCGAGCAGGTCGCCGATGAGCGCGGCGATGTGCTGGGGCGAATCGCCCGCCATGCAGCCCAACCCCAGTTGCTCGATGAGGCGCTTGGCCGATGAATCGCGCATCGATCCCACGGCGAGCACGGGTTTGCCAGAGAAGGCGTATTCGAACAGTTTTCCCGTCAGCACACCGGCCTCGGAGCCGTTCCAGTCAAGGAACAGCAGGGCATCCACGCTGCGCTGGAGCTGCAGTATCTCGGGGCGCGGTTTGCTGCCGCCGATCTTGATGATGTGGTTCAGGCGATGGGCGTCGACCCAGTCGCGCGCCGATTCGAGGTGCCAGCCGTAGAACAGGATTTCGAGGCGTCGCGCGCGGTCGGGGGCCGTGGATTCGAGCAGGCGCACCGCCTCGAAGAGCGGCGCGGGATCTTGGGCGCCCGGGTAGAGGGTCCCCGTGTAGAGCAGCCGGAGCTTGCGATCTGGCCAGGCCACGGGCACCAGATCTGCCGCATCCTCGGGATCGAAACCGTTTTCTACGACGTGAACCGGCACCGGAAAGCGCGTCCGCAGCCTGTGCGCCAATTCTTCGGAGACGGTGGTCATGACATCGGCACGGGCCACGCAGAGGCTCTCCAGCTGTGCCTCGACCTTGGGGAACAACGGATGGCTGGGCCGGTACGCGTTGCCGCTCCACAGATCGCGGTAGTCGGCGACCCAGCGGATCCCGGTTCGCTGCTTGAGCAGCGCGGCCACCAGGTGATTGGCCGGGGGGCCGTAGGTGCTCACCACGACGTCGAAGGGCAACTGGCGATGGAGGCGCATGGCCCGGTGCAAGGCCGGCAGGATCCAGGTGTTGCTGGAGTGGAGCAGATTGCCCGTGCGCAGGACGCGCTGGGCGGCGCGCATCAGACGGTGGCCCCAGTCGCCCCAGGCCCTCGATGCACGGGAAGCCCGGGTCGCATCGACCATCGCCGCTGGCCGGCGAGGCCAGTAATCCACGCGCTCGATACAACGTTCAAAGCCCACTTGCGGTTTGCTCGACGTGAGCACGTGTACGTCGTGCCCTGCCCGCGTCCAGTATTTGAACCAGGAGGCCGGGCGCAGACTGCCGATCTTCGCGAAGCTGTCGTCGGGCGGATAGTAGAAGGCGACGACGAGGATTCGCATGCCCTACTTCGCCCCTCGGCGCAGGAGCACGGCGGGGATCGTGGCCAGGAGCAGTTTGAGATCCAGGGTCAGCGACCAGCGGTCCACGTACTCCTGGTCCAGGCGCATCCACGCGGCGAAGTCCACGTCGCTGCGGCCGCTGACTTGCCACAGGCCCGTGATGCCCGGCTTCATCGAGAGCCGCCGTCGTTGCGCGCCGTGGATGCTCTGCTGCTCGCTCACGGGCAGTGGGCGCGGTCCCACCAGGCTCATCGAGCCCTCCAGCACGTTGAAGAGCTGCGGGAGCTCGTCGATGCTCGTCTTGCGCAGGAAGGCCCCCAGGCGTGTGACGCGCGGATCGCGGGTCAGCTTGAAGGCGGGGCCGTCCACCTCGTTCACGGCGGCGAGCTGGGGTTTCAGGGCGTCCGCCTCCTTGACCATGGTGCGGAACTTCAGCATGCGGAAGCGGCGACCGTGCAGGCCCACGCGCATCTGGGAGAAGACCACGGGCCGGCCGTCGAGGATCAGGATGGCCAGGGCGGCGCCCGCCAGCACGGGCAGCAGCACCACCAACGCGGCCAAGCCCAGGATCAGATCCATGAGCTGCTTGAGCGCCAGTTGGGCGGCGCGCCGGGCGCTGGAACCGAACGACAGGAAGCGGGTGCCGGCACCCGTGTCCACGTGCGCGGTGAGGCGGGGGATCTGGCGCCAGGGCAGGGGGATGCTGGCGCTCAGCCCCAGGTCGGAGCAGACCTGCACCAGCCAACCGGCCCGCCGCTGCGAGAGCTGCTCCAGGACGATCACCGCGTCCACCGCCTCCTCGTGCAGGACGCCGGGTAGCTGGGCCAGGGTGCCCAGGCGGCGGGGCTGGTCCTGGAGCGCGGGGTTACGGCCCAGGTAGCCCACGACCTCGGGGGGGAATGCCTGGCCGGCCAGGGATTCGACAAAGCGGCTCATGGCCGGGCCGGGCTCTCCCACCAAAAGCAGGCGCTGGCGGCCGTGCCCCTGGGCGTACTGCCGCCGGGCCCACAGGCGCAGGGCCATGCGCAGGGCCAGCATGAAGGCGAAGGACAGCAAGAGGAAGCTGCCCACGATGGAGCGGTTGACCACGGTCCGCGTGGCGAAGGTGACGGCCGAAAGCAGCCCCAGGCCCAGCAGGTGCAACTGCACGAGGCGCCAGGCCGTGCGGGCAGGCGACCAGCCGGTTTCCAGCGGTCGGTCCAGATCCAGCGCCCTGACCAGGACCAGCCACACCGGCAGGGCCAGGTAGCCGAGCAGGACGAACCCCGCCGCGCCCGCCGGGGCCTTGATGAAACCCACGTGACGCCACAGGAGGGCATGCAGGGTGTAGGCCGCCACCATGGCCAGAACCACCGATAGCGCGTCGGCCAGGTGAACGAGCGCGCGGGGAGAGCGAGGGCCGGTCATGGGGGTTCGTGCCTGGAGCGCGGGGGGCTGGTCTGCGACTCACCATTATCGCCGTCGTCGCCGGGATCGCCAACGCTCCATCATACGCTGCCCGCTCAGCGACGGTCGGCCAGGGCAGGGGACTCGGATTCCGGGGCTCGGCGGCCTTCTGCTCGCGCGCGCAATGGCCCGCCCTGACCCGGCCCGCGACGAATCGACGCGTACGCGTCCATGACCTTGCGCACGTAGAGCTCGGTCTCGCCGTTGCGCGGAATGGTGCGCTTCACGATGGCGCCCGGCCCGGCGTTGTAGGCCGCCAGGGCCAGGCGGACGTCACGAAAGGTGGCGAGCTGCGTGGCCAGATAGCGGGCGCTGCCGTCCAGACCCTGCTCGGGATCGAAGGGGTCGGACACGCCCAGCATGCGCGCCGTGCCCGGGGTGAGCTGCCCGGGCCCCATGGCGCCCGCGGCCGAGATGCGGTGAATGCGATCGCTCGATTCGACGCGCACCACGGCGGCCAGCAGTCCGCGCGGGAGGCGGTGCTTGGTCTCCGCGTTGGCCACCGTGCGCGCCAGGTCCGCGTGGCCGCAGAACAGACAGCGCGGTCGGTGCAAGGCGTAGCGCCCCAGGGCCACCAGCTTGTTGCGCAGATAGAAGGGCGACAGCGGGAACACCATGGAGTTGCCGAAGAAGGCAACCGCCAGGTTGAGCAGGCACAACGGCCCCAGCAGGATCAGCGTCAGGCGGATCCAAAGCGGAAAACGGGGCGACTTGCGTGCCACCCTTCAGCGATAGCGGTCCGCCGCCGAGGGCACAAGTTTTCGCCTCGGCGACGGACGGAGGTCGGCTGGAGCACGGAGCGGTTTGACGACGCGCAGGTGCGAGCCGAGCCGCTAGATGCTCTACAGACTGGCGTGCTTGGCGGCGATGGTGGCGGCCAAGCGGTCCACGGCCTTCAGGTCCTCCTCGGTGGGCATGCCCTTGACCTGGACCGCGTCCAGGTACTCGGCTTTCACGGCGTTCATCATGCCCTTGAGGATGTCGGTCGTCTTGCCGCCCCAGGCATAGGAGTTGAGGAACGTGGCGAAGCGCGCCTTGGGGCGCAGGGCATTCAGCAGGTAGGTGGCTGATACCGCGGCGGGATGGGGGCCGGTCAGCACGGTCGAGCTGCCGAGCACGAGCGTCGCCGCATCCACCAACCCCATGGCGAGATCGCCCAGGTCCATGTCCGCCAGGTTGATCCGCTGCACGCCCACGCCGGCTGCCATGAGGGCGTTCACCAGCCGGTCCACCAGCATCTTGGTGCTGCCGTGCATGGAGACGTAGGCCACCAAGGCTAGGTTCTTGGGCTTGTCCGCAATCCACTCGCGGTGGGCGTCGATGATGAAACGCGGCCGGTTGTGGATGGGGCCGTGGCTGGGCGCCACCATGTCCGGGGCCAGGGCCTCGACCTTGTCCAGATAGGCGCCCAGCTTGGTCCGGTAGGGTGCCATGATCTCGGCATAGTAGCGCTTGGCCGCCAGGTAGGTGGCGTGCTCGTCGGT
>JAEXQJ010000230.1 GCA_023438785.1 Pseudomonadota bacterium | reverse complement strand
GCGGCAGCAACGGCGGCTCGGGGGGCAACGGCGGCTCGGAGGGCGGGACCAGCAGCGGTGGGCGCGGGGGAGCCTCAGGCTGGGGCGGCAACGGCGGTTCGGGTGGCGCCTCGATTGGCGGCGCTGGCGGCAGTAGCGGCAGCGGTGGCTCGGGCGGCGGAGCTGGCGGCAGTGGCGGCTCGATCGCCGGCAAGCCGAGTGCCGGCTGCGGCAAAAGCCCGACTCTGACGAGCGGTTCGCGTTCGATTCAGGTCGGGGGCAAGAAGCGAGACTACATCCTGCGCATCCCGGCCAACTACGACAAGAGCCACCCCTACCGGCTGATCTTCGGCTTCCACTGGCGGAGCGGCAGCATGCAGGACGTCGACGGCGGCGGAAGCAGCGGGGCAGCCTGGTCGTATTACGGACTTCAGGCGCAGGCGAACAACAGCACCATCTTCGTTGCTCCCAACGGCCAGGGCGGTGGCTGGGGCAATTCCGGCGGCGAAGACATGGCTTTCGTCGACGAGATGCTCAAGCTCTTCCAGGAGGAGCTCTGTGTGGACACCTCCCAGATATTCTCGGTTGGTTTCAGTTGGGGCGGTGGGATGAGCTACGCCATTGCCTGCGCCCGAGCTACGGTCTTCCGGGCGGTCGCGGTCTATTCAGGCGCCGTGCTCAGCGGTTGCTCGGACGGATCCAAGCCCATTCCGTACTTGGGCATTCATGGTACCGGCGACACGACCTGCGGCTACGGCGGCGGAGAAGACCTGCGCAACAAGTTCGTCAAGAACAACGGCTGCACATCCCAGACCCCGCCCAAGCCGGCGTCCGGGAGCGGGAACCACATTTGCACCAAGTACGAGGGGTGCAACGCCGGATATCCCGTTGAATGGTGCGCCTTCGATGGTGGTCACACCCCCGGTCACGTGGATGGCGGTGGCGACGACGGAGCCAAGACCTGGACCAAGACAGAGGTTTGGAAGTTCTTCACTCAGTTCGAGTCCACCCCATAGCTGACTAAGTCGCCCACGCGGGCTAGGCCGACCCGCTGGAGGAGCCGACAGCGTGGGCGTCGCGATGTGACGCGCGCTCGCTCCGGGCGCGTCGCGAACTGGACATCGCGGGCCCGAACGAGTCCTGCGGCCCCCGAACCGCCCGGCGTGCGGGCGCGGCCAGCCGGGCTGGTCGAAGTGGCTGGTGCGGAAGGGCACCCTGGGTGACGTGCGCCGAGATGATCCACGGCCGGCGATCCCTGGCTGCAACCCGCGCAGGGGACACGGTGTTGGGCTCCGGCCCCTGCCGGCTGGGCCTGGTGCGTGCGTAGTACCACCGCCAGCGGGGGCGCGGTGGCCCGTTCGGTGGCGCTCTTGGGTGGCGCCTGGCGGTGCGGCACGCGTTGCGGTCAGGCCGCCTCTCCTGTGCCCGCACCTGCCTGTTGCAGGGGGGCCTCAGCACGGGTCGAAATTGCTGACCCGAAATGCGGGGTCCCCCTCATCTATCCGTTACTCCACCCGATGCTCCCTTGGTTCCTTCGCGTTCTCCGAATGACGCATTCAACACTCTGCCCCCTTCCGTGGGGAGAACACCCCTGGCGTGCGCTCTCCCCGGCCTCGTCCGCCAAATGAGGGACACCGACCTCCATGGCCCTTCGATCAAGGTTTGCACCATGAACAGAGCACAGAATCTTGTCAGCTACGTCGTTCTCGGATTCCTTTTCGCCGCATGCTCGTCCGAGGGCGGGTCATCGACGCCAACCACCGGCGGCAACGCGGCCGGCGGTTCGGGCCTGGGTGGACAGGGTGGCACCGCTGGGCGCGGCGGGGGCGGGGCGGGTAAGAGCGGCTCAGGCGGAAACGGGGCTGGCGGATCGGGAGGGGCCGCTGCCGGGGGTGGCTCTATCGCTGGCGGGGCGGCTGGACGTGCGAGCGGCGGGGCTGCCGGGGACGGTGGAAGCGCCGGCGGCGGGGACGGTGCAAGCGCCAGCGGCGGGGCCGGCGGAAGCGCTGGCGGGGCTGGCAGAGGAGGGGCCGGCGGGTCGAGCTCGACCGGCGGAACGGGTGGTGGAGGGGGCACAACCGATGTGTGTCCGAAACCGCAGGCCCAAGCCTGCTACTACGTGGCACCGACAGGCAGTGATACCAACGACGGAACTGTGACTTCACCTTTCCAGACGGTCACCAAAGCCCGCGATGTAGTGCGTACGGTCAACGGCAATTTGACGGGGGATATCCACGTCTATCTGCGAGGTGGTGAATATCGGATCACCAGTCCCATCACCTTTGAAGTCAAGGATTCTGGCTCAGGCAAGTTCAGGATCTATTACCAAGCGTATCCGGGAGAGAAGCCGGTCATCAACGGTGCGAAGAAGGTGACCGGCTGGACCGCGAGCAGCGGCGGGGTCTACAAGGCGTCGCTCGACCGCGCGACCAAGTTGCGGAACCTGTATGTGAACGACGCGCGCGCCAACATGACCAGCAAGAACGTCTCCTGCAAAGGCGCAACCGGGACCTACGCTGTCACCGCCGGGCAGGGCGCCTGGGCCTGGGCCGGCGGCAGCGGCTTCGACGGGGTCAAATATAGCGCCTCGGAGGTGCCAGACATCACCAGCAACAAGGACGACCTGGAGATCGTCAACCAAACCATCTGGAACGAGAACATCGTCTGCGTGAGGGACGTGGTCACCGCTTCCGACGGCAATCGAGGGTTGCTGTTGCAGCAGCCCTACGGAGCCATTGCCCAGTTGCCAGACTCGGGTGCGGCCTTCGTCGCCTCGGGCTCGCATGCGATCTTCAACGTGTTTGCCTGGTTGAACTCTCCGGGCCAGTTCTACTTCGATAAGAAGTCGGGGACGCTCTACTACTATCCCCGGTCAGGCGAAGACATGAGCACCGCGGACGTGGAGGCCCCCGTAGCGGAGACCCTGATCGAGATTGCCGGCACTTCGAACACGAGCCGAGTCAAGAACATCACCATCCAGGGAATCACCTTCGCCAACACGGACTACAGCCTCAACAAGGTCGAGAGTTCCTACGGCAAGTCGAGCGTTCAGGGAGCCACGATCTACGTCGGGTACGGCAAGGGCAAGAGTATCCACGACTGGAGGTACGAGGTCCTCGACACTCTCCCGGCCGCCATTCTGGTGAACAGTGCCGACTCGATCGACATTGTCGGCAACGTGGTTAAACACAGCGGCAATGAAGGGATCTCGATGATCAACGACGTGATCAATTCCAACATCGTCGGCAATTACATCACCGACATTGCCGGCAGCGGCATCACGATCGGGCACCCTCAACATGTCTACGTGGGAGATGGTGGAACCCACGCGAGATACGCCAAGGGCGTGGAGGGTATCTGCACCAAGATCACGGTCAACAACAACCTCGTGTACCTGGTTGGCACGCAGCGTGGCTTCGGCTCTCATGCGGGGGTCACGGCCTTCTTCACGGACACGCTGACCTTCACCCACAACCATATCCACTCGGTCGCCTACAACGGCATCAACCTGGGTTGGGGCTGGAAGAATTTCAAGGACTCCACCACCTGCAAGAACACCACCTGCAACAACAACCGGTTCACCAATATGATGACCCGATTGCATGACAGCGGGGCCGTGTACACCCTCGGCCAGATGCAGGGGACCGTCATCAATCAGAACTACGTCAAGGGCATTCCGAACAACTCGACCGGGCCCACCTATGGCCTGCACAATGACGAGGGCAGCGCGTACATCACTGAGAACGACAACGTCCTCGATATCGACAAAGGCGTCACGTACACGATCAACTGCGAGAAGTATGGCGACAAGCACGATCTGACGATCCTGCGGACCTACGCCACGGTTAACAAGATGGGAATCAATCCGGATAGCAGCACGATCGACAAGCCCGTCGTCGTCGCCGATGCCGTGTGGCCGGTGACGCAGTACGGGTTCGCCGTGAAATCGGGAATCGAGGATGAATACCGCAGCCTCATACCGACCAGCGTGCTGCCCATCCAGGACTACGTGTTCCCAGCAAGTTGTGCCGCGCCGAAGGGGACGGCCACTCTCACGATCCGAAGCAGCGGTGACGCCGGAAACACGGTCTGGTTCGCCCCAGCGGGTACGACGACCTTCGCTGAGGGAGCCAGTATGACGAAGGCAGCCGGAACGGCGACTTCGATTGCCGTTCCCGCGACGGCGGGGACCTACAAGCTGTTCGTCGTCGACTCGCAGGGCAAGAAGCTGGGCGAATCCAACGCACTGTTGAGAGTTGGCGCGTAGGAGCTGCGGGCGACGCCGGTCCGCGAGCGCTCGGTCCACCATAGAGGACGTCGGGCATCGACTCGCGGCGGGATGGCGGCATGCCTGCTCGGCCGCCATCAAGTAAGTCGTGGCGTCCCTGCCGTCGAGGGCGGCCGTCGCGGCCAGGACGCAGGTACCGGTGCCTGGGAGGCCACGCGTCCTGCGGTCGACGGCACGCCGGGCCGGATGGTGACGGCGTCCGGAAGGGGAGCGCCGCCATTCTCGACGCCTGGCACGCCGGCGGGTCGGCGCGGGACAGGGTGGCGAGGCGGAAGGACACCTCCGCACTCAAGAGAGCGGACACCGAGTCCGATCGCTTCCTATGACAACCGGCGACCAGACGGCGACTGGCCGCGAGTCTGACGCGGCGATGCGGTTGGCGTTGCGGAGTGAAGGTGGGCGAGGGGCAACAGCGGCTCCCTCCCAAGTCGAAACCCTGTGATGCGGGGCCCGAGCGGCTCCATTCGCCTGCACGCGTGCGAAGGGCGAGCTAGCCTCAGCTTCGCCGTGACTGATTCTCCGCATTGGAAATCCAAGACCGCGCTGTTCCTGGCGAGCCAGGTGCTTTCGCTGCTGGGCTCGTCTCTGGTCCAGTACGCGTTGATGTGGCACGTGACGCTGGCCACCAAGTCGGGCCTGGTGATGACGCTGTTCGTGGTCTGCGGGTTCGTGCCCACGTTTCTGATGTCGCCCTTCGGGGGCGTCTGGGCCGATCGCGTGGAACGGCGGCGCCTGATCATGGTATCGGACGCGCTCATCGCCCTGGCCACACTGATCCTGGCCGTGGTCCTGAGTGCGGGGGGGGATGCCCTGGCGCTGATCATGGTCACGGCCGCGGTGCGGGCGGTGGGCACGGCCGTGCAGACCCCGGCGGTGGCCGCCTTCCTGCCTCAGTTGGTCCCGCAGAATCGCCTGACACGGGTCAACGGCCTGCTCAGTTCAATCCAGGCCGGCATCATGCTGGTGTCGCCCATCCTGAGCGGCGCCCTCATGTCCATCTGGCCCCTGTATCGCGTGTTCCTGATAGACGTGGTCACCGCGGCGCTGGCCATCACCATCCTCGCCGTGTTCCTGAAGGTGCCGCCCCATCAGAAGGCCAGCGAGGCACAAGGCGTTTCGTACTTCGCTGACATGAAGCTCGGCTTCGTGCACATCCGGGATCACAAGTACCTGGTGTCGTTCTTCACCTTCGTGGGCGTGCTGTTGCTGCTCATGGTACCCGCGGCGCTGCTCACGCCCCTGCAGGTGGCGCGCAGCTTCGGCAGCGACGTGTGGCGACTGACCGCCATCGAGGTCGTGTTCTCCGTGGGAATGATGGCGGGCGGCGGGGTGATGTCCGCCTGGGGCGGTTTCGGGAATCGCATGCACACCATGCTCGCCGCGACTCTGGTCATGGCGATTTGCACGGTGCTGCTCGGCCTGCTCGCCAGCTTCTGGGCCTACCTGATCCCGATGGGCATCTTCGGCGTGGTGATTCCCTTCTACAACACCAGCTCCACCGTCCTACTCCAAGAACACGTGGAAGAGAAATACATGGGCCGCATCTTCGGTGTCTTCACCATGCTGATGACCTCCATGATGCCGCTGGGCATGCTGGCGTTCGGCCCGCTCACCGAAGTGGTCCGCATCGAGACGCTGCTCGTGGTCACCGGCGCCGGCATGGCCGCGCTGGCCCTCGTGTTTCTGCGCGACACCCGTCTCCTCGCCGCGGGAATGCCGACGGAGAAGCGCCAGGAGACCGTCCCGGCCGCGGCGTCGCCGCCGGCATAGCGTGCTCCGCGACCGCTCCCCGAGTCATCCCGCCGCTTGCGCTGCTTCTTGAGCGCCGGCTGGCCAGATCCTGACCCGCGTCGGGATCAGTCACGCCCTGGGGACGTCCATCGTCACTGTCGGCAAAAGTCTTTCACGTCGGTGGCCGTTTCCTCGTCGAGGACTTCGAGCTGATAGGTCTCGTAGTCGCCGCGGCTTTGAACCACGTACGTATGGCCAGCCTTGGCTTTGAAACAGGCGGTGGCCGGGCCGTCAGTCCCACGCGCCGAGAGGCCCGGCGTGGCGTTGGCCAATGCGACGGCGAGGGGGCCGCCGAGCGCGGTCACAACGGCTTCGCTTCCCTTGTCCCCCACGCCTCGTCGCTTGTCCTTGCTCTCGACCTCCAGAATGTGCCGCCCAGGCAGAATCTCGAAAGCCCCGCCGTTCACAGCCTTACCATCCACCTTCACGATCTTCGTCTTGCAGTAGGTCAGGTCGGGGCCGTCGTCAGAAGTGAGCCGCGCAACACTCTCCGAAGGACGTCGCGGACCATCGTACATCACCTTCGCACAGGAGCTTCCGCTGGCTGCGAGGAGCACCGCCGAGCCGATGGTGCAGAACGGGTATTTCATGGCGCATGACTCTACCGCGCTGGCCCTTTCTTCCAAGCATCTGCTCATTGCCCTCCGCCTTCCGATGCGCTGGTATCGGCGCCCATTCGCGTGCGCACCCAATGCCGCCGGCGAGCGTGGCGATACCGTTGTTCGAGGAGATGGCTCCGCTGCTGGCGGCATCCTGAGTGATGGCATGCCCTGTGCTTTTGACCCCGCACCCGGGGACCGCCGAGGGCGCCTCGGTGGCGAGTTGACAGGACACCCCGGCTCCGATGGTGGGGCACCGGGACTCGTGGATGACACACCCCCGTGCTGTCCCAGCCACGGCGTTCGTGGTAGCCATAGCCGATTCCCGTGCAAGCCTGCCGTCGCGGGCCTTACTCTGCGCGGTCCACGGGTTCGATGGCTTCCACGCCGGGCAGATCAGCCAGGTGAGCGAGGACGGCGCGGTGGTCGTAGTGGACGTCGCAGTAGACGATCTCCAGGGTGCACGGTCCTGGTGCCGCTTGCAGCTCGGCTCCGAATTGGATTGGACCCCGGGACGCGTCTAGGGTCGCCAGGATACGCGGACGCGTTTTTCCCTTCTGGGGGTCGTAGACGATGCGCACGCACCGTGCGCCGCAGCCGCCCACCAGGGCCTTCTCCAGCCGTCTCACGCTGTAGAGAGTGAAGAGCACGCAGGCCGAAAGGCCGATCCCGGCCGCGGCGTAGCCGGCTCCGACCGCGATGCCGATTCCCGAAGTGGCCCAGATGGTCGCGGCCGTGGTGAGGCCGGTGACCTGGTGTCGGTCGCGCAGGATGGAGCCGGCGCCTAGAAAGCCCACGCCCGTAACGATTTGCGCGGCGATGCGGGCTGGCTCGTGCCCGCCCAGGGCCGGACTGGCGGAGAGCAGGGTGAAGATGGCTGAGCCGACGCAGATCAGGATCAGGGTGCGAAGGCCGGCGGCTTTATGCTCGCGCTCTCGTTCCCAGCCCACCATGCCGCCGCACACGAAGGCCGTGAGGATGAGCAGGATGCTCGCGTAAGGCGCCTGCACAATCTGGTGCAGGTCACCGAGAACCGCGGGGAAGAGTTGCACGCCTTCGCGGAGGAATGGCACGCCTTCACGGTAGGCCAAGCCCGTCGGGAATCAAATACTCGCCACGGACGGCTCAGGAGCCCAGCGCGGCCAGCAGTGCCTGACTGCGCGGGCCCATGGCGCGGACACGCAAGCGGCGTCCATCGTCGACCGTCTCGAACACGATCCTGAGGTGATCGGCGGGCAGGGCGTCGGGGAAGCGGTCTGCCCACTCGATGGCGGTTGCCGATTCGTCGTACGCCTCTTCCAGGCCCAGCTCCGGCAACTCGGCGGGATTGCGCACCCGATAGAAGTCCACGTGAATGAAGGGCACCCGACCCGGGTGCTCGTTGACCAGGGCGAACGTGGGGCTGGCTACGTGACGATCCGCGGGCACCTCCAGGCCGATGGCCAGCCCCTGGGCCAGCGTGGTCTTGCCACTGCCCAGCGGGCCCACCAGGGCCAGCACGTCGCCCGCGCGCAAGGCCGCCCCCAGGCGGCGGCCCCAGGCCTTCATCTCCTCGGCCGAGCGCACGTCCACCGTCAGCTCAGCCGTCGCGAAGGTCTGGTTCATCAGCGCTTCTTCGTGAGTTGTCGGTAAAGGAGCAAGTGGCGAACCGCCAGATCGGGTTTGCCGTCCTGTTCGAGCAATCGCGCCAGGTTGTAGTGCGCGTCCGCGCTGCGCGGGTTGCACTCCAGGGCACGGCGGTAGGCGGCGATGGCATCCGTGGTGGCTCCGAGATCCTCCAGGGCCACGCCGATGTTGAAGGCCGCCGTCGTGTCGCCGGGGCGCAAGGCCAGGGCGGCCCGGTAGTGGACCAGGGCCGCGTAGATGTCGCCCGCCTCGTGCAGAAGCCGTCCCAGATTGACGTGGGCATCGGGAAAATCCGGTTCTTGCTCCAGGGCGGTCCGGTACACCGCGCTGGCTGCATCGGCCGAGGTGGCCTCCAGGGCGCATGCGCGCTCGTACAGCTCGCGGGCGGAGAGGGCGGTCATCTCCTCGTCGTCGGACTCCATCCGCGCCGTCGCCAGCGGGGTCACCGTCGCACCCTGACCCGTGGACTCGGTCTGGAAGTCGAACACCGTCTGTCCCGAATCGGGGTGCCAGCGCCCTCGTCCGTCGGACACGACGACCTTCTGCCCTTCGCACTCCAGTTGAACCTGGGAGACCGTGCTCCCCTCGGGCAGGCTCCGGCGTAGCTGCTTGAGCGCCTGACAGACCCGTCGCGCGGGTATTCGCTCTTGAACCAGGCCTTCGGCTCGGCGGAGCAGGATCAGGTCCTCGAACGTGAAGGACATCTGTCCATGTTCATCGCGGGTGGGCGAGACCACGCCCGCACGCAGATAGGACCGCAGACGCGCTGGCCTGATCCCGAGCACGGCACTGACCGCACGGGCGCTGTACATGGCCGGGTAATATACAACGCGCGACAGGAGTCTGCTGGTCAGGCGGCCTCGGCCTGGGGGCGCGCGAGCAGACAATTTGAAAGACTCGGCAGCCGGGATGATAATCGGCGCCCCGCAATGAGTCGCGAACACGTCGCAATGGCAGCAGGAGGCGCGCCATGGGCCGCCTGATGCTGGTTATTGACGACGCTCAGGTCCGAAGCGCGGTTCGGACCGCGTTGTGCGACTCCCACGATCTAGTCGAAGTGAGCGGTGTTGATGCGCTGCGTGGCGGCGCGGGCGAAGCGCTCGACGTGGTCCTGGTTCATACGGGGCTCACGGGAACGAGCGGTTTCGAGCTGGTTCGGCGGATTCGCGCGGAGTTCGAGCTGCCCGTGGTGCTCTTGTCCCCGGCCGAGGGCCAGGTGGAGAACCGCCTGCTCGGTCTGGAAGTCGGGGCCGCGGATTTCATGGTCCTGCCCATTTCGACCTCCGAGTTGCTGGCGCGCCTGGGTTCGGTCCTGCGCTCCAAGGCTCTGGCAGATGAGGTCCGTCGCCACAACGCGGAGTTGGCCGCCAAGGTGCAGGAGCGGACTCGGCAACTCGAAGAGCTGGCCGGGGATCTGCGGGCCGAACGCGATGCTTTGCGCGAGGCCTTCGACGTCATGGAGGGCGGCCTGGTTCTGCTGGATGCGGCCGGGCGGATTCAGCTCGAGAACGCGGGGCTTCGTCCTCTCCTGGGTGAGTCGCCGCTCAGCCGGACCGCCTCGGGTGAGCGCCTGGCGGACGGCGTGTGCCCCAACGAGCAGGTGCGAGGGTCTTTGACCGAGCTGGCGCGCGAAGCGATTCAGGCGCAGGGGACACGGGAACGAGTGCTCTCGGTC
>JAEXQJ010000213.1 GCA_023438785.1 Pseudomonadota bacterium | reverse complement strand
CGCGGCCACAGCAAGCACGCGAGCACGGCGGCGGCCACCGCGAAGGTAACCCAGAACTGGAGGCGAGCCCAGCGCCGGCTCGCGGCGGGCGCCAAGCTGGACGGTGCGGCCGCTGCCTCGTGTGCATTCATCTGGCTCTCGGTCACGGTGACACCTTCTTTCCAAGGGCGGCCTCGTAGCGGGCAACCGCCCTCCAGTACTCGGCCCGCGTGGACACGTAGGCGCGGTAGGTCTCGTGGTAGCTGCGTTGAGCGTCGAGCATCTCGAGCAAGGGCCGGCCACCCGATTCGTAGGCTTTCCTGAAGCTGTCGCGGACCTGCGAGGCCAGATCCAGGTCAGTCCGGGTCATCTCGGCGGCATCTTCGCGAGCGGCATCCAGGGCCTGTGCGGCTTGCTCGACTTCCGCGCGAATGCGGCTCAGCGCGTCCGTCAGTTCGTGATCGGCTTGGCGCGCCGTCGCCGCGGCCTTGGCCCGCTCGCCCTGATTGCGGTCGAACAGGGGCAGTCCCATCTCCAGCGAGACCCCATAGGCCGTCACGTCAGGGGCGCCCACGGCGTGTTGGAACTGATGGGACACGCCCAGGCCCACGACAGTCTCCGGCCAAGCCTTCCGGCCCTCGGCGACCCTATCCTCGTGCGCCTTACTCAGCTTGTGTCGAAGGGCGGCGAGGTCGGGGCGATTCTCGGCGGCCACCTCGAACGCCGAATCCAAACCGAGCGGCTTGACCAAGAGCGGGCCGTCCAGGGTGCCCACGAGTCTCACCGGCTCGACGAGACCCAAGAGAGCCTGCAAGCTGGCTTGGGCAGAGCCGAGGGCTGCTCGCGCCCCTCTCTCCTCGCGTTTGGCCGCCTGCAGCTCGAGGCGGACTCGACTCAGCTCGACCTGGGGCCGGCCCCCGTTGGCGACCGCCTTGCCAATGGCCGCCTCGGTCTGCTCGAGATCAGAGCGTGCCTGGCTGGCTGCCTGGAGCAGCGCCTGCGCCTCCAGGACGTCATGGAAGGTCGTGCTGGTCTGTGCCGTGCGCTGGCGAAGCGTGTCCTGGAACTCCGCCTCGGCCGTCCGCACCCCGGCCCTCGCGCTGGCCATGGCGGCCGACCGTTTCCCGAACAGCAGGCCGTCGACCTGATAGCGCAGCTCCGCGGCGAGCTCGGGAGGGCCGCCGGGCTCTTCGACTGAATACGGCCTGCTCAAGGGCAGCATGCTGAGCTCGACGCCCAGGCCGGGGTTGGGAAGTAACGAAGCGGTCGTCTGCTCCGCGCGCGCCTGATTCACGGCCTCGCGGGCCGCGAGTACGGCCGGCGCGGAAAGGCTGAGCGCGATGGCCTGGTCGAGCGAGAGCGCGCGTTCCGCGCCACGAGCCGCGTCGGGCGCGACGGCGCCCACGCCGATGAGAACGACGATCGCAGCGAACGCACGGCTTGGCTCACGAATTGGCATCTGCCTCCTCCATGGCTGCCCAGGCGGCCGCGGCACGCCCCGATGGCGTCCTGCAAGCGCAGCCCGGGCCCGGATCAGGTCTCGGGCTCAGCCCACCCTGATCGGGTCAGAAATGGCTCGGTTGGTCTGGCTAGACCGGGGAAGGAGGCGAGTGCTTGGGGGCCAGGCGGAGGAGGTCGAGGGTGGACGCGCGCGCCGCGATCGCCGGCTCAGGGTCGCGGTCCTCCAGCGGGACCGGGGCAGTGTTCGGCACAGGTGAGCTCTGGGCGACCTGCACCGCCAGGTTCGAGAAGTCGCATGGCTTCCCGGTCGACCCGTTTTTCAGGCCTGACCGTTCACCAGCCCCGAAGCCCCACACGGTGCCGGCCTGGCGGGGGCCAGCGTCTTCGAAGCGTTGATGCTCGCTGCTGTAGACGTGGCTGTGTCTGGCGAACGACTGGTGCAGGTGAGGGACGATAGGCGCGAACGCCATCCAGATCGCGCAGTGGAGCGCGATGAGCAGCGTTGCGACGCCTTCGAACCTCGCCTTCATCGGTTTTAACCGCCCATGTCAGTGTGCAGCCGGCGGCCCCATACGGCAACCACGTCCAACCCCGCCCTGTCAAGCCCATGCGCCGCTGACCGCTGGCTGGTGTGACCAGCCTGACCACTGCCGCGTGTGGAGTGTGGACGGGCGCAGCGGACCGTCCGAGGATACTCCCCATGCAAGGCCACAAGTGGCAGACGGGATTGGCGACGGTTTGTCTCCTCGGGGCGGGCCTGGGTGGCGTCGGCTGCGGCGGTTCCGCTCCTGCCACGTGTGAATCGGACACGTGCAACGCGTCTCACGGCGGCGGAACCTGCTCGACCGCATCGGGCAAGCTGGTCTGTACGTGCAGCGCGGGCTACATCGGCGCGGACTGCCGGCAGTGCGCTGCCGGCTATCACCCCGCCGATGGCGCGTGTGCCCGAGACGAGCACACGGTGTGCGCCATGGCGGCAGGGGGGGCCGGCGGCCCCGTGCAGGCCCCGGTCCTGCGGGCCACGCTGCCGGGAAGCTGGGACGAGAACTGGTTCGCCTCGCCAGCCGTCGCCGACCTCGACAACGACGGCAGGAACGAGATCATCGCGGCCCGGCATTCGGTCCTCTACGTGTGGAACGACGACGGCACGCTGAAATGGAAGAC
>JAEXQJ010000210.1 GCA_023438785.1 Pseudomonadota bacterium | reverse complement strand
CTTCGAATCCGGTGCGCAAGAACGAGCTGAGGATGGCGCCCATCCCCAGTACGGGCATGGAGGAATCCCGGTTGACCTTCAGGAAGAAAAACTTCCGCCACCGCACGGTCCGCCGGCCAACGGTCCGCGGTGGAGGGTCAACCGGAGACGGGTTCGGGAGCAACGGCGCCCGGGGCCGGTATCGCCAGCAGCACGCGGCCACGCGTGCGACGGCCAGCGGGCCGACTTGCGGGGCAGGACCTTTGCCATCCACGTGCAGCGAGTGCGAGTCACCGCTCCGTCTTATCTGCTCAGCAAGAGCGAGCTTCACCCGCGCGCCCGTTACCCGGGGCGCGGGTCGGGGCGGCGAAGATCTTCTGGAGCGCGTGAGCGGCCCGCTCGCGTCACAGGGGCTCCCATCGCCCTCTTGGGAGCCCCCCTTGGACCTTGGGTCGCCGGTTCTACGGGATGATGATGCTGATGGGTCGGCAGTCGACGGTGCCGTCGCTCGTCACATAGGGCGCGTACCCTGACGGGCATCGGTCAGGCGGCACGCAGACGATGCTTCCGTCTTGCGCCTTGAGCGGGGTCTCGCCTTCCGGACAATCCGTGGTCGGCGGCTCGCCGGTGATGGGGACGCAGGTGATGGCGCCCTCGCTGGTCAGGATCTGCTCCTCGGTCACGGTACAGGTGGGCGGAACACTGCTCGTGGGCACGCAGGTCGCGGCGCCCTCGCTGGTCAGGTACTCAACGGTCCCGGGCCCACAGCCTTCAGGCGGCGGCGGACAAGGACCTGGGATCACGGTGATGGTGTCCGTGGTCTGCTTTGAGGGCGAGGCGTGCACGTACGAGACGTTGACGCCTCCGAACCCGGAGGTGCCGAAGGCCGCGGGCGTCGATCCAGACCTCGTAACGAACCCGGTAATCCCAGTAGGGTGTGGACAAATTGGACGTCCATTGGTCGTCGGTGCCGGGGGAATTGACCCGGCAATCACCCCCGCAGGCCGGGCTTTCGCAGTAGCCGCATCCCCCGAGGTTGCGCGCCAGCGACGACGAGGACCCGAGTACCCACTTGGCATCGCCGATCAGCATCTTGCCGTCGCCGCCGCTGACTCCCAATGAGGAGTAGCCGCAGGCCTGGGAAGTGTCTTCGCCGATGTAGTCGATCTTGAACTGCGCGACCATGGTGTGGCTGTTGTCGAAGAGCTCCAACTCGGCGTGGTCGCTGCCCAGCAGGTCTTTCCAGGTGTGGCCTCTTTTCCCCCAGCCGCTGGCGTTGTCTCCGTAGGTGTTGTCGACGAACGACGGATCGAAGGTGATGCGAATGCGATAGTAGTTCTGGCCACCGGCGGTTTCGTGCAGGTATTCGACGATGGCCGCGGGCTTGCCGGATGCGACGGTGAACGAGCCGCCGTAAGTGCACAGCACGCCTTGCACGGCGTTGGTGGATTCGAGGTGGTGCTGGTCGCGCAGGTCCCCGATTTGGTCGGGCACTCCAGCGCGCTCGCGGGCGTGCAGCCAGGCGCCAGCGGGGACGCGCCAGCGACACCGCCGCTCACGAAGGTCACGGGCGCCGTGCCGCCCACCGGGACGCCAATCATGGTGACACCCGGGTCGTTCCCCTGGGTGCCAGGTTTGGGGTTGTCCGGGGTTCCGGCCGGGCCTGGTGGACCTGGGTCGGGCTTGGCGGCTCCAGGGTCGCCCTCCGCCTCAATCACAACACATCGGCCAAGTCACAGACGTTCACCATCAACGGGGCGAACATCACGAGCCTGTAGCGCTTCACCACGTGCAACAGCAAGAAGCTCAGTGACGATGGGGTGGCCACTGTGACGAACGGCATTTTCACGGTCTCGCCGCGCGTCGGCGTCACCCAGCGCCGTCCCCGTTACTCCTTCGCGGGCAGCGAGCCGTCGATCTCCTTCATGAGCTGGGCGAAGGTGGTCGAGGCGTAGTCGTAGTACATGTACTCCATGGCCATGCCGTTGACCGAGGCGCGCGGGACCGCGTGCAGGGTCACGCCCGTGGGCGCTTCCTCGACATCGATGTCCCAGGCCACGGATTCGCCATAGGTCCGGACAGAACCCGAGGTCTGCCCGTAGGATGCCGTGGAGGAAACGTGCACCAGCTTGGGCGAGGTCCGGATGCGCGGATCGGTGGTGACGATTTCGTAACCCTGGACCTTGAGCGCGGTGACCGTCGCCTTGACCACGTCGTCTTTGCCGTAGCCGGGATAGGTCCGCGTGCCCATTTGATCCAACTCGGCGGGCGTGGCCACGCGTTTTTGCGGCCCTCCGCAACCAAACGCACAAAGGGCAACGACCAGCACCATTCCAGCAGAGAGACGTGACCGCGAGCTCATGGGGGGATGCTCCTTAATGGCTTGAGGCGGCATGATCGCACACGGCCTCCCGCCGTTGCTCGTTTTTTTGAAGGCAGGTGCTCTGGTGCCAAGCCCTCGCCGAAGAAAGGCAGAGCGAAAGGTCAGCGCCTGCCCGGCCTACGGGCGGGCTCTCCTCGCAGCTCGGCGAAGTAGCGCTCGACCAAGGCGACGAAGGCTCCGAAGGCACCCACCAGGGGTTTGTCGCGATGGCGGAGGAAGTAGAGGTCCGCCGCGATAGGAAGGTGCCAGCGGAGCTTGCTCAGCCGTCGTGCGGCGACGTCCTGGCTGACGGCGCGCTCGGGGACAAGGGCAACCCCCACTCCGGCTTTTAGGCACTGCACGACAGCGGCGACACTGTTCAGCTCGATCATGGCCGCGGTGTCGACCTGTGCCGCCGCGATCTCTTGCTGCAGTCTCATGCGGTAGGCACAGTCGTGCTTGGGCACGAGCAGGGTGTGCCCGGCCAAATCCCGAATGCAAAGGTCGGTTCGCTTGCTCAGATCCGACTTGGGGCTGGCCACAAAGGCCATGGGCTCGCTCAACACCACCGTGTTGCACAAGTCGGCCGCTTCGATGGGCGCGGACAGCAGGAAGCCCGCGTCGATCTCGCCTGAGCGTAGCTCATCCGCCAGGTGAGAGTAGCCGCAATTCGAGACGTCGACGCCCACGCGTGGGTGCGCGGCACAAAAGCGCTGCAGGATGCGAGGCAGGTGCAGGTCCGCCACGCTCTGGGGAACCCGCAGGCTGATGAGCCCCACGGTCTGGCCGACCTCCCTGACCGCCGCCCGAATCTCGTGCTCGTAACTCAAGAGCCGACGAGCGTGGTGCTGCAGGGCCTCGCCCGCGGCAGTGAGCACGATGCGCCGCCCGAGCCGCTCGAAAAGCGGCGTGCCGAGATCCTCCTCCAGCGACTTGATCTGCGCCGACACGGTGGACTGTGTGCAATGCAAAGCCTTGGCGGCTCGGTTGAAGCTCATGAACGAGGCGACCAGCTCGAAGGTTTTGAGGAGGCGAAAATCCATGACGTGAACCTATCGAAATCTCCGATGCGCACGAGCGAAAACAATCGTTGGACGCGCCCCATGTGGCCGCCCTAGCGTTGCGCTTCGCCATTCACGCACAAGGATTGTGAATTCATGGGCCAAGACATCGGGAGACGCGCATTCATCAGACTGGCTTCTGGCGCCGGGGTCGTCCTGGCCTCGGGGTGCGCCACTCAGAAGGCGAACACCAGCGTCACCACCGGTCAGCCCGCGGCTCCGCTCGTGCCGCGGCGCCGGTTCGGCCGAACGGGGCTCACGGTCTCCAAGCTTTGTTTGGGCGGCTCCTCCGTCGTGGGCACGGACAGCCGAGCCTTGCTCGACGAGGCCTTGCGGCACGGCATCGACTGCTGGGAGTTCAATCCCTTCACCGGCACGGCGTTCGGCGAGTATTTCAAGACGCATCCTGGTGTGCGCGATCGGGTCTTTCTGTCGGCCAAGGCCCGGTCGACGAACGCAACCACTATGCAGGAGGATCTGGACAGGGCGCTGGCTACGAACCAAACCTCGGTCATCGACTTCTTCGCCGTTCATGGGGTGGATCAGGTCGAAGTGCTCAGCGACGATGTGAGGCGATGGGCCGAGAAGGCCAAGCAAGAGGGGAAGATCCGCTTCTTCGGATTCTGCACCCACAAGCGAGTGGACCGCTGCTTGGAAGGCGGCGCACGGCTTGACTGGATCGACGGCATCCAGGCCTTCTACAACTACAGGATGCAGGCCCTGGGCGACACCGACGCGGCCCTGCGCAAGTGTCATGCGAACGGGATCGCGATCTTCGCTGTGAAGTCCATGGGGTTGTGCGTGAAGAACGAGGCTGAGCTGCAACCCTGCCTTTCGCAGGAGCGGCTGCAGACCCTCTTGGCCGGGCACGGTCTGGCTTTCGCCGAGTCCAAGCTGCGATCCATCTGGCAGAACCCGGAGCTGACATCGGTGTGCTCGCTCATGCCCACCCTGGCCATCATGCAGGCCAATGCCTTGGCCGCGTTGGATGAACGCCCCCTGCATGGCGATGTGGCGCGAGCCCTGACGGAGTATGCGGAGGCCAGCGGCCGGTATTTCTGCCGACGTTGCGGGACCTGTGACACGGCCACGTCGGACGGGATCCCCATTTTCAACGTCATGGAGAGCCTGATGTACGGCCGGGGCTATGGATCGAAGGATCTGGCGACTAAGATCTTCGCCCAGATACCGGCCGCGCTTCGGGCCAAGCTGACCAGCACAGACTTCTCCCAAGCCGAACGCCAGTGCCCACAGAGAATGCCGATCGCGCAGCTCATGAGGGAAGCCCACGACGAGCTGAACGGCTGAGCCCACGCGCGCCTGCCGGAGGGGTGAAACACCTTCTGCGGCCCACTCTGGTTTCTCCACCGAAGCGCGCAACGTTGCGCGAGGCGGGCCGACCATGGAGGGTGACCGGCGCTGTTGCCGGCGCGCGGAGGTCTCGTGATGGCGATTCCAAGTCGAAACAGCCCGTGTCCCTGTGGCAGCGGTCGAAAGTTCAAGCGGTGTTGCCTGGTCGAGGGGTTCAAGCCGATGGAGGTCACGAAGCCGCCGGACGACCCGGATCCGAGCACGCCCGAGGGACGAGCCCGCGTTCTGCAGTACAAGCGGGAACTCTATCAGCGTTGGATGGCCGAGCCCTGTCTGGCCCTGGGGGGCCTGACACCGAGACAAGCGGCCGCTGCACCGGAGTTCCGGGCGGACCTTCGCCGAGAGTTGCGCTGCATGGAACAAGTCGAAGCCCTTGTCGTCACCCCCGCCGCGCGCATAAGCCTGGACTTCCTCTGGGACGAGCTGGGCGTGGGTCGGGAAGAAGCGGCCTAGCCATGCGTCCTCGCTATGCGTGAGGCTCGGTCCTGAAGCCTGCCGCGTCAGACTGCCGAGTGCTAGAGCACCGAACGGTTTGAAGACCGAGCGAACACGCGGAGATGCGAGCAGCCCGAGGCGCGAGGAGGGAGAATACTCGACGTA
>JAEXQJ010000165.1 GCA_023438785.1 Pseudomonadota bacterium | reverse complement strand
CGCGGCCATCTCGGCCCAGCCGGTCTGTACGCCGAAGAGGCAGCGCAGGCGTTCGGGGTGATCGGCGTAGACCTCTTTCCAGATCTGGCACATGCGCGAGGCGCGCGAGCCCATGAACTGCACCCAGGCCGAACCCTCGTTGGGCCACAGGGCACGCCCCTGGCTGTTGGCGTATTGCCCCTGCGGGAAGCCGAAGTTCCATACCTCATTCGAATACTCGACGCTGGCGCGCAGGTTGGGCGCCAGGCTGTCGTGCACGACGGTGGCAAAGTGGCGCACGTAGTCGTCGGTGTAGCGGTAGGGCATGTTGAAGTGCGGGTCCGCGCCCGTGCGGTTGGCCAGCGCCACCAGGATCTCCACCGGGTAGCCGTTCATGGTGTGCGTGGCATCGGGAGTGCTGGGGCTTGCGAACTGGCGGATCAAGGTGTGGTAATCGAGGCGCGCCCGATCGGCCCAGGTCACATCGCGATTCTCCCTTTCATTGCTCTCCATCCAGTCCATGAAGCGAATGGATCCAAACGGCTTCAGGTATTCCAGCGTGTCGGGATTGAAACGCTCTCCCGCGGCCAGCAGCGGCTCGTGGGCCAGACGAAAGATCCTGATGTTGCGCACGTAGTTACCCGTGCCCCTGGGATCGGTGCTGGCCACGCGGATGTACTTGGGTCCCGCGCCGTCGAACACGAAGGTCAGCCGCCGACTCGCCTGGCTGCCCTGGGGATTGATGCCGAACCAACTGAGCGTACCTTCGCCTTCCCAGGTCATGACGTAGGTCTGGCCGATGGCAGGGCCGACCGTCACGGTGGAAAAGACGGCCTCGATGGCGCGGTACGAACGCGTGGGGTCGTCTCTGTACTTCAGGGAACGCGGCCAGCCCTGCGCGTCCAGATCCAGGTGGCCCACCTGATCGCAACTGGCGTCGTTGGTCGGGCACTGACCCGCCCATTCGCGTGAATCGTCCATCAAATTGATGAACGGCATGAGGTTGGACCAGTCACCCGGGAAGTCCAGGTTGTAGCCCAGCGCCGAGCGTGCGTTGCTGGGGTTGATGGCGGCGTCGGGCTTGACCGACGCATCGACGCCCGCGTCCGCGGACTGCGTCGACGTCACTGTCCGCAGCGACGTGAGCGTCTGCGCCACGGTGAAGGTCTGCGACGCGCCGGAGGTGGCGGTGACGGTTTGGGTTTCGGTCTTGGTCGCCGTCCTGACTTCCGTCCTCACCGCGGATCTCGTATCCGTGAGCCGGCTATCGCCAGCCAAGGCATCAGGGCGTGACGTGGAATTCGAAGTCTTGCAGGTGCCCAGGCCCAAGAGGGCCAGCACGGCAAGCCCGCCAACCTGATGGCGTTTCATGAGCACCTCCCGCGACCACCCCTCAGACTGGCTGGTCGCCTGTGTTGTGTCCCTGTGCTGATGCGTGCGGCGCCGTAAAGGTCGCATCCCGGCGCAACAAAGCCTGCCCTCCTGCGACCATGGCGTGTCCCCGGCACCTAAACGACATGCTCACCACCCTGGCTCGGCATGACTGATGCGCGCCCGCTGCGATTCCCTGGGGGCCAACGGCGCCTGCGGATCTTGGCCATCGCCGAGGCCGCCAACCCCGAGTGGGTCAGTGTGCCGCTGGTGGGGTGGTCGCTTGTGGCGGCCCTGCGTCGGGTGGCCGACGTTCATCTCGTTACCCAGCGCCGCAATCAGGCCGCCCTGCAAGGGGTCGGCTTGTCCCCTGGGACCGACTTCACCGCTATCGACAACGAGGCGCTGGCCGCACCGTTGTGGCGCCTGGCCGAGCGGCTGCGCGGCGGCGTCGGCAAGGGATGGACCACGCTGCAGGCTTTGGCTTGGCCGTCGTACGTGTATTTCGAGCATCTTTTGTGGAAGGCCTTGGGGCCCCGCATCCGGGCGGGCGAATGGGACGTGGTCCATCGAATCACGCCGCTGTCGCCCACCATGCCCAGTTGGATCGCCCGCCACCTCGTCGCGACGGGCGTTCCCTTCGTTCTGGGACCTTTGAATGGCGGCACGCCCTGGCCACGCGGCTTCGGCGAAGCTCGGCGCGCCGAGCGCGAGTGGTTGTCCTATGTGCGGGCCGCGTACCGATTTCTGCCTGGCTACCGGGCCACGCGCGACCACGCCTCCGCCCTCATCATCGCGTCGCGTGCCACATGGGCCGAATTGCCCACGCGCTGGCATGCCCGCGCCATCTACGTTCCCGAAAACGGCATCGATCCCAGCCTGTTTGCGCCGCACGCGCAGAGGGCAGTAGCTGACCCGCTGAACGTGGCCTTCGTGGGCCGCCTGGTCCCGTATAAGGGCGCGGACATGCTGCTCGACGCCTTGGCCCCGACGCTGCGCCAGGGCCGGGTGCGTCTGCACGTCGTGGGCGACGGTCCGGCGCTCCCTGATCTGCGCGCACGGGTGGCTGCGGCACAGGTGGGCCCGGCCGTCACCTTCTACGGCTGGCAGACCCAGGCCCAGGTGGCGGCGCGCTTGGCATCGTCCGATCTGTTCGCCTTTCCCAGCATTCGCGAGTTCGGCGGGGGCGTGGTGCTGGAGGCCATGGCGTGTGCCGTGCCGCCGCTGGTGGTGGACTACGGCGGCCCCGGCGAGCTGGTCAATGAGGAGTGCGGCTATCGCATTTCGCTCGGCCCGCGTTCGGAAATCGTGCGGCAGATCGCCGCGACCATGGACCGCGTACTGGCCCAACCCGAGCAACTGCGGGTCAAGGGGCTCGCGGCCCGACGGCACGTGGAACGCCTTTTCACCTGGGACGAAAAGGCGCAACAGATGGGGAAGATCTACGCCTCGGTTCTCGGCCAGGGGCAGAAGCCGGACTTCGGAATGCCACTTTCCTGAGCGACCAGGGCAGGGCCAGGGGCATCTGACAGTCACCATGCGATTGGCCGCCGTCGTCATCAACTACCGCACGCCCGAGCTGACGGCGCGGGTGGTGACGGCGCTGCTCGCCGAGCTGCAGGGCGTGGGGTCACACGTCCTGTTCCTGGTCGACAATCAATCGGGCGATCACTCGCTGGCGTATTTCGCGGCCCAGCGGTGGGGCGATCGGGTGAAGATCATCGCGGCGCCGCGCAACGGGGGTTACGGCTATGGGATCAATTTGGCCGTGCAACACGCGCGTGCCTTGCCCGCGGCCCCCGAGTACATCTATGTGCTCAATTCCGACGCCTTCGCCGATCCAGGCAGCCTGCCGGGCTTGCTGCGGGCCCTGGATGCGGATCTCCAGGCGGGTGTCGCGGGCAGCCGCATATGCGGCCCCGACGGAGAGACGCAGGTCACAGCCTTTCGCTTTCCCACCTTGCTGGGCGAGTTGGAACAGACCGGACGTTTCGGCCTCCTGTCGCGCCTCCTCCATCGCTTCGCCATTCCCATGGACGAACCACCCGCCACCGCCGCGGTGGATTGGGTGTCGGGGACCAGCCTGCTCATCCGTCGCCGCGTCTTCGAGGACACGGGCGGGTTCGACGAGGAGTACTTCCTGTATTTCGAAGAAACCGATTTCTGTCGCGCGGCCCGGGCGCGGGGCTGGAAGGTTCTGTACGTGACCGGCGCGCCCATCACGCACTTGGGGTCGGTATCGACCGGGATGTCCGACGGGATGCGCCCGATGCCGCGCTATTGGTTCGAATCCCGGCACCGCTATCTGCTCAAGCACCACGGCCTGGCGTACACGGCCGCGTGCGACGCGGCGTGGCTGTTTGGACAGCTCATCTGGCGGGCCAAACAGCGCCTGCTGGGCCGGCCCACGGCTGATCGTCCGCATCTGCTTACAGACTTTCTGGCGGCCAGTGCGCGGGATTTGGCCCTGCACCGCTGAGTTCAACAGAGGATTCTCATGTTCACTGCTTTGCTTGGCCTCGCATCGCTGGCGTTGCTCGTGCCGGCCCTGGTGCTCCTCATCGAGTGCTTGGCGGCCTCGCACAGGGTCGATGCTCCCCGGGCCCGGCATCCGCGGCCGCGGCTGGCCGTATTGATACCGGCTCACGACGAGGGAGCGGTGATCCCCCGAACCCTGGACCAAGTGCGAGCGCAACTGTACCCGGACGATCGCTTGCTCGTCGTGGCGGACAATTGCAGCGATGACACCGCCGCGCTGGCTCGACGGGCTGGGGCCGAGGTCATAGAACGCCGCGATGCCGAGCGACGAGGCAAGGGCTTCGCGCTCGCGTTCGGCCTGAAGCACCTGAGCGCCAGGCCGCCCGAGGTGGTTCTCGTCGTGGATGCGGACTGCGAGGTCGCGGCCGGCACCATTGACCGCTTGGCCCGCCAGGCGTCGGCCAGCGGCCGTCCCGTGCAGGCCGAGTACGTATTGACCCAGTCCCCCAATGGAGCCGCGGACGCGCGCGGGGCCATCAGCGCCTTGGCCTTTCTCGTGCGTAATCAGGTGCGCATGCGTGGGTTGCACCGCATGGGCCAGCCGTGCCAACTCACCGGCAGTGGCATGGCGTTCCCGTGGGCTCTGCTCCGGGACGCGCCACCCTTGCGCGACAACCTCGTGGAAGACATGGTGCTTGGCGTGCATTTGGCCCTGGCCGGCAAGCCACCGCTCCACTGCGCCCAGGCCAGCATCACCAGCCCACTGCCCCGCGACGGCCGCGCCCAGTGGGGCCAACGCCGTCGCTGGGAGCACGGCCACCTGACCACCCTGCTGACCTACGGACCGCGGCTGTTGACTGCGGGTTTGCGGCGTCGACGAATCGACCTGTGCGCGATGGCCCTGGACATCATGGTTCCGCCGTTAGCGCTGTTGGTGGTCGCGATGGTGGGCTTGCTGCCCGTCACCGGCGGCGCCTGGGCGCTGGGAGCATCAGCGCTTCCGTTTCTCATCAACCTGCTGTCGCTCGGCCTAGTCACCGTGGCCGTCGCCTGCGCATGGTGGCGCTTCGCTCGCCACACGGTTCCCGCGCACGCGCTGGCTGCCGTGCCCGCCTACGTGCTGTGGAAGATCCCGCTGTACCTCGGCTTCGCCCTACGCGGCCGCCACAAGACCTGGGAACGAACGGCGCGGGCGTCGGCCGAGGAAGAGCGAGCCGCGTAGAGCGATCAGGCCGCCCACGCGTGTGCTGACGGCTGGGCGGAAGAAGGTGGGATTACGTAGCCGCGTGATGGTGCGGCCGCGCGCCGCGGACGAGCGGGATGAGAGCCAGGACACCGGCGATGCCCACCAGCGCGTAAATCACCCGGCTCAGCGCAGACGTGACCTCGCGCGCGCCCCCCCCGAAGATGGCGTCGACGAGGTTGAAGTTGAAAAAGCCAACCAGGCCCCAGTTGATGGCACCGACGATAGCCAGCACGTACAAAACCTTGGCCAGCGTGCTGTCGTACTTCATGGCGACCTCCTGACTTCAGCGTGGATCAATCCAGCCAAGCCGACCACCGGGCACGAGAGAAGGGCGGCATTCGCGCGACCTAAACATTCTCGCGCGGGATAAGTGTCAGAAATTTGGGGTCCGATGATGCTTGCATCATCGGCGCTCCATTCCGCAAGGGGCAGCAGCGGAGTGGCTCTGATGTTGCTACTGCCGGTTCCGCTCGCGGCAACTTTGGCGCGAACCTATGGCTCGGCCGGCGACCGCGTTGTGCTCATCATCATGGTTGCGGCCACATAGCCCACCCATTCGCGGGCGTGTAGGTGCCAGTTGCGCGCGCGAAGGTGGGGGGCGCGGTCGCTGAAGCGGGAGCCGACTTCCAGGAGCAGCATGTCACTCGCCCGCCAGGTCAGGCGGAGCCCGCCAGTGAGGACCGTCTCGTCGGGCTGGGCAGCAATCGGCCGGGCGGTGCCGTTGGTGGCGAATTGCGCCCACAGCTCGGCGGAGTCATGAGTTCCCTCCAAGGCCACGCGTGCGCTGGCCAGCGCGCGTGGCAGGGCCGTGACCAGCACGGGATCGAGGTGCCAGCCGGTGTCGACGGAGAGCGAGCTGCGCAGGATCAAACCCGCCACAGGACCTACATGGGTAAGCCAGGCCAACTCGGCCAGAGGGGTCAGATCGCTGAATGGCCGGCGGTTGTCGTTCAGAGCGTGCGCCCAGGCCACACCCGCACTCACGAGCACGTCTTGCGATCGACCGAGGCGATGACGCCAGGCCAGGCGCGGTGCCCATACCGTGCCATCGAGCCGCGCGGGACCCGAAAGGCGATACAACGCTGTTTCGACATAAAGGGAAAGCGTGTCGAGACGCGAGGCTGACCATGTCAGGCGCGGCTCCAGGGCAAGACGGGTCTCGTCGGGGAGTGTCGCCCTGTCGTCCAGGCCGGCCCGTCGAATCGCGGCCAGCGTGGTTTCCCAGCGCAGGCCTCGGGTCGCGCGCCATGCGACTCGGGCGGAGGCGTCCAGCGTGTATAGCCGCGTGGTCGAGGGCAGACTGGCCTGCGTGCCCAAGGCTTCGTTCAACGCCGCGTAGTCCACGTCCCCCATCGAGCCGGCGAGTCGAACGCGCGCCTCGCTGCGCGGACCCGGCGCAACGGCGGCATCGGCGCGGAAGATGTGCAGCACCAGGGGCCGCAACCCCTCCGTGGGGTTGGGCCGCCGCCACAGCAGGCGAGGCGCATACAGAAGCCGGCCATCACCCGTCGCCTCCAACCACGCCACTGATACGTGCGGCGTGAGCAGCGATGCCGCGAACCAGGACGAGCTTTCCCCCGCGCTGATGGGCGCCTGTCCCGCTTGCAGCTCTCCGCGCGCACCCGCGCCTAGCTGCACCTGCCCGGCCAGCGCGGTGGCGAGCGCCCAACTCCACATGGCCGCTCACTCGACCGCCACGGTATCGCCGTCCGTCAGGCGGAAGCCCATGGCGCGCGGCCCGCCCGTCGACAGGTCGCTCACGCTGAAGCGCACGCGCGGGGTCTCGCCGGGGCGGAGAACGTAGATGCGGTCCGGGTGCGCGAATTCGGTAAGCCAACCCGCCAAGGCCAGGGCACCGGCGACGCTGCGATCACGCCCCAGCTCGTAGCTCCCTGGGGTCCGCACCTCTCCCACCACGTTGATGCGCACCGGGGCGCTACGCACGAGCCACACTGCCACCCTCGGATCGACCACGACCTGCTGCAGTCTGTCGCGCAGGAGCGCCGCCGCCTCGGCCCGCGTCTTCCCTGCAAGCGCCAGGCTGCCCAGCATCGGTTGCACGTAGTGGCCATCGTCGCGCAGGGTGAATTCTCCCGATAACGAGGGCTGGCCCGCCACTTCGACCAAAACCGTGTCGCGCGGCTGGATGATTGGCTCGCCTCGCGCCTCCGCAGGGAGATCGCGAGCCCACACGAAGGTGCCCGGCGTGGCGCAGCCCCCAAGCACGCCCAGCAACAACACGGCCGCTGTCGCCTGCACCAGGCGCGCTGCCCGGCGCAGGGACCGCCAGCCCAGGATCGCCAGAACCAGAGCCAACATGGCCCCCATGCCCAAGGCGCCGCGTCCCACCAGCGTGCGTTTGAGGCGGATGGGCTGGTCACGCGCGGGCGTGGTGACCTCGTAGCGAGACGCGGCCGACACCCGTTCCAACTCCAGCTGCATCTCGGCCCGGCGCAGGCGATCGGACAGTTGCTCCAGCATGCGCTTCGCTCCGTCTTGCTTGCGCACCAACTCGGCCATGTCGGCTTCCAGGCGAGGGGCCACGTTCCTCACTTCACGGATGCCGCGCAGGCTGCCCATCACGAAGCCGCGCTCGGCCCGCGCCGCGCTCAGTTGCGATTCCACGTCGGCGATCTGCCGTTGCAATGCATCGTCGGTGGCGTTGGAGCGACGCTCGATGCCGCTGACCTCGGAACGCAATTGTTCGTCCAGCAGCTTCTCCAGATTGGCTCTTTCACTGGCAAGTCGCCGGACCTCCGGATGGCCGTCGGCGAACCCCTGGGCACGCGCCTCGCTGAGCTGGCGATCCAAGTTGGCCAGGGCGTCGCGGTAGCTCTGGGTGGACTGCAACCTGGCGCGCTCCAGATGACTCCCGCGCGCCAACTGCCGGCGGAGAGCCTCCAACTCGCCCTCCAGCCGTCGCACCTGCCCGCTCAGCTCCAGGCGGCGAGCTTCCAACTGAGTGTGCGCCTCGGGGGGAAGCCTGCTCTGATCCGCCAGTTGGTTCGCGTGCGCCTCACGAAAGGCCACGATGGCTGCTTCAGCGGCCTTCAACTCCTCCGCCGTCGCGGCAGTCTGCGCGCGCAGGAAATCCACCTCGGCGGCGAACACTTTGATGATCTTGCCGATCTCCGTGTCCACGTAGGTCTTGAGGTGGACGCGCAGAAACTCCACCGGATCGCGTGCGTCGCGGTGCCACAAATCCTCGCGCAGACTGGCCACGTAATCGTGATTGCCCACGTTTTCGAACTTCAGTCGCCGCGCCACAGCGTCCGCGAAATCGTCATGAGGCGCCGCATGGCCCAGCAACTGGAGCGTGCGCCGGACAGACTCGCGACTGGTGAAGGCCCTCTCGGCCCCAGCGAAGAACTGCAGCTGGTCCTGTGCACGCGGCCGCGCATCGGGATCCACCGGATTGCTCTTGGGCTCGGGATGCAATGTCACCTCGGCGATGGCCACCCGTGGCGGCGGCAGCAGGCGCACGCTGAGAAAGCCGAGCGCCACACCGAGCAGGCTCGCTTGAATGAGCAACCAAGCCCGCCGCCGCAGCCAAGCCAGTGCCACCAATCCTCGACGCAACAGCTCCTCCAGCGAGGGCCCCTCGTCTTCTGAGCGCAGTGGCGGGGGCTGATTAAGCAACACGGCCATCTGGACCCTGTGCGCACCGGGCATGGTGAATCGCCGTGTCCCGTCGCGCCGAACGAGACGGGTGGCCGGTGACGGATCTTCCTCCTCGGGCGCGCGCTCATTCCCCGCGGACGGGGCGACTTCAGGGTCCGGCGTCCCACGGGCCACGGGCGACCAGAAGAGCCGAGTGGCCTTCCCCTCACCCACCGCGTCTAGTAGGCGTTCCTGTTCTTTTTGGCTCCGAACACCGTCATCAGGATGATCTTGATGTCCCACAGCAGGCTCCAATTGCGGATGTATTCCAGGTCGTGCTCCACGCGCTTTCTCATTTTTTCGAGCTGTTCGGTCTCGCCGCGCCAGCCGTTGACCTGCGCCCAGCCGGTGATACCCGGCTTGACCATGTGGCGGAGCATGTAGCCCGCGATGAGGGAGCGATAAGTCTCGTTGTGGATCACGGCGTGCGGACGCGGTCCCACGATGGACAGCGCGCCGGTGATGACCTGCAGAAACTGAGGCAGCTCGTCGAGCGACGAGCGACGGAGAAAACGGCCCAGCCGAGTCACGCGCGGATCGTTGCGGATGGCCTGTTTGACCTCGGCGCCGTCCTCGGTGACGCTCATGGTGCGGAACTTGAGAACGCGGATGCGGCGACCGTTGAGGCCGTAGCGCCACTGGCGAAACAGCACGGGGCCAGGTGACGTCAGCTTGATGGCCACGGCGATCGTCAACATGGGTAGGGCGATCAAGGCGAGGATGATGCTGCCCAACACGAGGTCCTCCACGCGCTTGAGCAGGGCGACCATTCCTTCGAAGGGCGTATCGTGGATGCCCACCACGGGCACGTTGCCCACGCGGCTCCAATGAGCGCGCAACAGGTCGTAGGTCAAAAGGCCGGCCACCATATAGACGGTCGCCGTGGTGTCGGCCAATTCGTGGAACAGGCGGAGGTTGCGCTCCTCGGCGCGCATGGGCAGAGCCACGTAGATGATGTCAACGTTGCCGTCGCGGGCCCGTCTCACCAGATCGGTGAAATCGCCGATGACCCGACAATCGGCTCGTCGAAAGACAGGGCGACGTTCGGGGCCGCGATCGTCGAACACGCCCAGCAGCTCGAAGCCGAGCCAGGGGCTTTCCTCGAAAGCCGTGGCCAACTCTTCGGCCTCGCGGGTGGCGCCCAGAATCGCCACGCGGCGTCGATTGAAACCGTGGGCCCGCAGAATGCGCAGCGTGCCCCGCACGGCAATTCGCAGGGCCGCCAATGCGAAAGGCGCGAGGACGAACCACGTCAGCGAAACTCCGCGTGAGAAGTCAGCGGAGGTCTTGCTGACGAAACCGTAGCCCCACACACCGACAGGCACGGCCAGCCAGGTGACGAAGACGTTTCCAATCTCGCGGGACATGCGCTCGGTACGCCAGGGGCGATAGAGGCCGCCAAGCTCGGCGGCGAATCCGAAGGCCAGGAGGCCGATGGCCGTGGCCAGTGTGGTTGAGGGCCGCCAGGCATCGGGGTACAGGACAGTTGCCAAATAGTGGGTGAGGACAATCAGGCCCGCGTCCGCCAGGCGCTGCACGGCTCCCACAGCATGTTCGTTGCTGCGGAGAAGTCCGGGATCGTGCTGCATGGTGAACTGCCTCCCGACCTTGGACGCCAGTCCTGCGCAAAGGTCGCGGGCAAAATCTGGTGGTGGCCGCGGCGGCCTCCTCGAAGGAGGCGTGCTAGCTTCCCCCGCGGGATGAAGGTCGCCTATCTGATCAATCAGTATCCGAAGATCAGTCACGCCTTCATCCGGCGTGAGATTCAAGCCGTGGAGGCGGCGGGCGTGGAGATCTTCCGCTGTAGCGTTCGACGCTCACCGGAAGGGCTGATGGATGCGGCCGATCGGGAGGAGTTGGCGCGCACGCATGTGCTCTTGGACGCGGGCGCGCTGGGCCTGCTGGGGGCTGTGCTGTTGGCTGGATTGCGATCGCCGTTCCGTCTGGGGTGCGCGGGCGTGCGCGCTTTGCTCCTCGGCCGTCGTTCACCCCGCGGCGTACTTCGACACCTCATCTACCTGGCCGAGGCGTGCCTGCTGGTGCGCTGGTTGCGGCGCGAGCGCGTCGAGCACGTGCACGCCCATTTCGGAACCAACACCGCTACCTTGGCGTTGCTGGCTCACGAATTGGCGGGTCTGCGCTTCAGCTTCACCGCCCATGGGCCCGAGGAATTCGATCAGGCCTGGGCATGGTCGTTGCGCGACAAGATAGAGCGCGCCTCATTCGTTGTGGCGGTCAGCCATTTCGGATGCAGTCAGCTCTTTCGCCAGTGTGCTCACCAGCATTGGCCGCGCGTGCGCATGGTCCGCTGCGGCGTTGACGGCACCTTCCTCGATGAGCCGGCCCGGATTCTGCCGACCGAGCGACGCCTGGTCTCCATCGGCCGTCTGTCGGAACAGAAAGGGCAATTGTTGCTCATCGAGGCGCTGGCGCGCGTGCAGCAGACTGGGCGACGGGCCCACCTGACGTTGATTGGCGAAGGAGAAATGCGCCCCCAGATCGCCGCGGCCATCGCCCGCCACGGCTTGGACGACAGCGTTCGTCTGGTGGGCGCTGCCGACGGGCAAGCCATTCGTCGCGCCCTGGACGAGTCTTGTGCCTTGATCCTGCCCAGCTTCGCCGAGGGATTGCCCGTGGTGATCATGGAAGCCTTGGCTCGTGCGCGCCCGGTGTTGAGCACCTATGTGGCCGGCATTCCCGAGTTGGTGCAGGCGGGACGCAACGGCTGGCTGGTGCCCGCCGGATCGGTGGACGCGCTGACGGCCGCACTTCAGGAGGTCCTGGATGCGCCTATCGAGCAGTTGAGCCAATGGGGCCAACACGGCCGAGCCTGCGTCGCCGAACAACACGACATCCGCCGCATCGGCGCGCAAATGGCCGCTCTGTTGCGCGAGGCGGTCTGACCTACGACGCCGCGTCCACGATCTGTACGGGCACCACGGTTGACTGCCGTGGCAATTCGGTGGACAGGCGGGCCAGCGCGCCGGCGTAGAACATCGGCGCGAAGTTGAACAGGCCGTTGGGCAGAAGGTCGAAGGCGCAGCAAGCGGTGACCAGAGCCAGCCCGGCTAGGCGCAGGCGCTCGGTCCCGTCGCGCACGTGGCGGGCTGCGCGCACGGCCATGAAGACAGGGACCAGCAGGAGTCCGAAGACACACCCAAGCAGGACCAAGCCACCGCTGCTCAACAAGATGGTCCAGTGGCCGTCGGTCACCACCACATCGTCGCCGTTTTCGTTGTACAGGCGGTTGCGTCCCAGACCTCCCCAACCAAACCACAGACGAGCCTGCACATGTTCGATCATGGCGTCTTCGTTCTCGAAGCGCATGGCCAGCGAGGCAGCGCGATCGGGGCCCAGGTACTGGCGCGACAAGTGAACCAGGCTGCGCTCGGGGAACAAGCCGCCCACCTTCAATAAGGGATAGGCCACGCACGCGCTGGCCAGCAGCGCGGCCAGTGCGAGTTGGCGACGGGCCGACAGGGCGAGGACGGCGGGCAGCGTGACTAGACCCAGGACGAGCGCGCCCACGCTCTTGCACAGGACCAGCATGAGGGCCTGGTAGGCGGTGGTGGCCCAGGAGGGCAGGCCGAAGCGGCGCGGGCTGGCGCGGCCGTCGCTGGCCGCGAACAGCGCTACCGCCAAGGCGAACAAGGCCACCGCCAGTCCGTGTTCCATGAAGACGGTGGGGCGATAGCCGCCCCAGCGGAGGGTCTGCGAGAAGTCGGGACGCGCGTGATAGCCGAAGATCCAGCGGTGCAGGTTGGGCGAAAAGCGCATCTCGAACAGCATGAGGAGCGAATAGAGCAGCCCAAAGCCCACCGCCACGCGGGCCAACATGCGCGCGTCGCGACCCGAGCGTATGCAGATGCGTCCCACCCAGAACGGGAAGCCCACCTGCACAATGCCGCGAATGCTGAAGGCCAGAATGTCCCGCGGGGACAGGCCGGGCAGTTGGACGGCGCCGAAGGTCAGCACCTCGCCGTTGCCCATCACCGTAATGGCCGTGGCCGGCACGAGGAGGAGCAGCAGCACGTCGAGCCCACGGCCCAGGCGGGCCTGGCGCACTTCGCCGGGCGCGCGGATGAGCAAGCCGAAGAAGGCGCAGGTCGCCGAGATGTCGTGCTTGCCGAACGGGGGGATCCATGGCGCGTCGAAGTAAACCCCTTCGGGCAGAAGCAGCATCCCACCCAGCATGACGATCACGGCCGCCTTCCCGGGCCGCCACACGGCGAAGGCCAGCACCGAAAACGGTATCCAGGCGGCAAGCGCGACGTATGCGAGCGATCCAGGCACTGAGGGTGTCTATAGCGCGCCAACCGCACGCGCGCCCGAGGCGGGGCTCAATCGCGTGGCTTGGCGGGGATCGACCATAACCGGGTTGGGCCAGGTGGCCAGCGCCGCCATTCGCCTCGGCGCCAACCTCATCATCACGCGCCTGCTCCTGCCCGAGCATTTCGGGCTGATGGCGTTGGTCACGGTCTTTCTGGTGGGGCTGCACCTTTTTTCGGACATCGGCATCGGACCCAACATCATTCAAAGCCAGCGCGGCGAGGATCCCCGTTTCCTCGATACGGCGTGGACCGTTCAGGCGGTGCGCGGGGCCCTTCTGTGGCTGGCGGCCTGTGTGCTGGGGTGGCCGCTGGCTCGCCTTTACGATCACGCGGCCTTGGTCTGGCTGCTGCCGGTTGCGGGGCTGACCGCCCTGGTGGGCGGCCTGGAGTCCTCGCGGGTGCACGTGCTCAACCGGCGC